>JBJKSD010000040.1:0-28548 GCA_046704245.1 Bacilli bacterium | reverse complement strand
TGTGGCAAGTAAATGGGATTATTCTAGAGAGGTAGCTAGTAGTTGGAATTATACTAGAGGTGAAGTAAACTATGCTGATGGTTATTATTCAACCGCCCCTGCTGGTTATCCAAATAAAGATACTAGTCAAACTCAATTTACTGCCTGGAGTCCATGGAGTGTAGTAGTACCAACAACATATGACTATCGAACTATAGATGATAAAGAACAATTTAGAACTAGAGATGAAATTTTAGACTGGTCAGGAAATGTTCTTAATAATTATGTTACTGAAAGCGAATTAGAAACTGCTCTTGGAACAACCTTAGAAGAAGCAGAAGCTGATCCAAATATTAATGTGGTTCCGGTACTTATGTATCGTTATCGTATTCGTGTAGTTTAAATAAATAAAAGTATTCTATTATAGAATACTTTTTTATTATATGTATACATTCTAATAATTTATTGACTATTAAATATATAGAATGTATAATTAAAAAAGAAATGAACATATAATAATATTTAAAAGCCATAATAAAGAAGTAGTAATAGATAATATTTATAAATAGAGATCTAGTGGTTGGTGAAAACTAGAATATAAATAATCTATGAATTCACCTTTTAGCTCATATTGGGAGATAACATCAAAAAATAATGCGGTATCTACCGTTAACGATTAGAGGGCATAATTTTATTATGAACTAAGGTGGTACCGCGTATTAACGTCCTTATATTAAGGACGTTTTTTTACTAAAGGAGGAATAAAAATGGATACTATTAAACAAATAGAGCATTTACGAAATGAATTAGATAAGATGTTAGCTAATACAGATAATTTAGATGCTTTAAATGATATTAGAATTAAATATTTAGGTAAAAAAGGTATTGTTCAAAAGTTAGTTGTCGATATTGATAAATTATCAATCGAAGAAAAAAGAGAGTTAGGGCGCCATCTTAATCAATTTAAAGAATTAACTGATGCTAAGATTAGTAAATTACAAGAAAAATTACAAACTGAAGATTTAAATAAAAGATTATTAGAAGAACAGATAGATGTTACTTTACCTGGTACTAAGATTAGTACTGGTACTAATCATCCGATAACTAGAGTTATAGAAGAAATAGAATCATTATTTATTGCTAAAGGTTATGATGTGGTCGAAGGACCTGAAATAGAAAGTGATCTTTATAACTTTGAATTATTAAACTTACCTAAAGGACATCCAGCTAGAGATGCTCAAGATAGTTTCTATATAACTGAAGATATGTTACTTAGAACTCAGACTTCACCAGTCCAAGTAAGAACTATGCAAGCTAATAAAGATAAAACCCCAATTAGAATGATTTGTCCTGGTAAAGTATATCGAAGGGATGAAGATGCTACTCATTCTCATCAATTTACTCAAATTGAAGGATTGGTAGTTGATAAGAATATATCGATGGCTCATTTAAAGGGAACATTAGAAATATTAGCTAAAAAGTTGTTTGGTAAAGATCGTACTATTAGATTTAGACCTAGTTTCTTTCCATTTACTGAACCTAGTTTTGAAGTTGATGTATCATGTTTTAAATGTAATGGAACTGGCTGTTCATTATGTAAAGGTACAGGGTGGATAGAAATATTAGGTGCTGGTATGGTTCATCCTAATGTGTTAAAAACATCAGGATATGATCCTGAAAAATATACTGGTTTTGCTTTTGGTATCGGAGTAGAAAGAATAGCTATGCTTAAATATGGTATAGGTGATATAAGAGATCTTTATACTAATGATATAAGATTATTAGATAATTTTAATCATATAGATGGTGGTGATATTAATGCGAATTAGTGTCGATTGGTTAAATGATTATATTGATGTTAAGAATGTTGATCTTATTAATTTAACTGAAAAGATGACTTTAGTAGGTAATGAAGTTGAATCAGTTAGTAAAATTAGTGAAGCTACTAATTTAGTTATTGGTTATGTTAAAGAAAGAGAAAAACATCCTCAAGCAGATAAATTAAGTGTCTGTTTAGTTGATATTGGAGAAAGAGAATTAAAACAAATTATTTGTGGTGCTCCTAATGTTGATCAAGGACAAAAAGTAGTTGTCGCTAAAATAGGAGCTACTTTACCCAAAGATATTACGATTGATAAAGTTAATATTAGAGGTGTCGATTCAGAAGGAATGATTTGTTCTTTAGAAGAATTAGGAATAGAATCTAAATATTTAAGTGAAGAAGATAAAAAAGGTATTATAGTCTTACCTGAAGATGCACCTATTGGTAAAGATGCTATTAAATATTTAGGTTTTGATGATATTGTTATTAATTATGATTTAACTCCTAATCGTAGTGATTTATTAAGTATATTAGGTATGGCTTATGAAATAGGGGCTATTATCAACAAACAAGTAGTTTTACCGGATTCAATTGTCGATGAAATAAATGAAGATATAAAACATCATCTATCATTAAAAGTAGATACTAATAATTGTCCTTTGTATATTGCTAGAATGGTTAAAGATATTGAAATAAAAGATAGTCCAGCTTTTATTAAAAGAAGATTGATGGCTGCTGGTATACGTTCTATCAATAATGTTGTTGATATTAGTAATTATGTTATGTTAGAGTATGGTCAACCTCTTCATTTCTTTGATTATGATAAATTAGGTAATAAAATAGGGGTTCGTATGGCCCGTGATAATGAAGAAGTAACCACTTTAGATGATGAACAAAGAATATTATCGAAAGATGATATTGTAATAACTAATGGTGAAGATATTGTAGCTGTAGCAGGTGTAATGGGAGCATTAAATACTGAAGTTGATAATGATACTAAGACTATCGTTATTGAAAGTGCAATCTTTAATCCTTTAAATATACGTAATACATCAAAGAAAATATTTAGAAGTGAAGCAAGTATCCGTTTTGAAAAGGGCATAGATGCTACTAGAACATTAGAAGCTTTAAATAGAGCATGTCATCTATTAACTAAATATGCTAGTGGTAAAACTTTAACTGGTACTGTTATCCACAATAATATAAAGTTAGAACCTAAAGTTATTAATATTGATCATGAACGAATTAATAATGTTTTAGGTATGGATATTTCCATTAAAGAAGTTAGTGATGTCTTCGATCATTTAAGATTTGATTTTGAACAAATAAATGGTTTATTCCATGTATCAGTACCTAATAGACGTCTAGATATTAATATTCCTGAAGATTTAATTGAAGAAGTAGGCCGTATTCATGGATATGATAATATGGAAGGATTACTTCCTACTACTATTATTAAAGTAGGTACTTATAGCAATCAATATTTAAAGCGCAAAAAGATTAATAATAAATTACAATCATTAGGATTAAAACAAATAGTTACTTATTCTTTAGTAAGTAAAGATATGGTCAGTAGTTTTACGAACGATAATTTTGAACAGATAGCAGTTATTAATCCAATGAGCGAAGATAAAAAGATTTTAAGATATAGTTTATTACCATCATTATTAAAAGTAGTAGAATATAATTTAGCACGCCATATTAACGATATAGCTATCTATGAAATAGGTTCTTCATATTATAAACAAGAAAATAAATATATTGAAGAAGAAAAGATAGCGGGTATGTTAGTGGGTAATTATTTAATTAATTCATGGGAAAATAAAGAGATAGAAATAAATTTCTATCTAATTAAAGGTTTATTAGATAACTTATTTAATTATTTAGGTTTAAGTAATCGTATTAAATATATTAAAACTGATAATATACCTAGTGAATTTCATATTGGTCGTACAGCTGAAATTCATATTGATAATGAATTTATAGGTTATCTTGGATGTATTAATCCATCTATTAATAAATTACCAATCTATATGTTTGAATTATCTTTAACTAAGTTAAATAAATATAAGATTGATGCTATTATTGTTAAAGATATACCAAAATATCCATCAATTATTAAAGATTTAGCGTTTATCCTAGATAATAATATATTAGCTAGTGATATCTTAGATAATATATATCAAATGGGAAGTTCTCTTTTAACTAATGTTGAAATCTTTGATGTCTATACTGACGAAACATTAGGTAACAATAAAAAATCAGTAGCTTTCTCGTTAGAATTTAATGATCTAACTAAAACGCTAACTGATGATGAAGTAAAACCCCATCTCGATAATATTATTAAGATGATGGCTGATAAATATCAAGCTATCTTACGTGATAAATAAATTATTTAGTAGCTGAGAAACTATTATGTAAGACAGTTAATATTTCATTTCGTAAATGTTCATCGCTATTTTGCCATGCAACATCAAATAAGGCACCCAATCCTGGTAGAAATAATTCATCATTTTGATTGACACCTTCCTCGATTGATTGCCTTATTTCTTGTACGGTAGTATTTTTAAAATTATTTCTGATATATTCTTTGATATCAATATTCATATTCTCACCCTTTTATGATTATTATATATCAGATAGGTTTAATTATTCTATAAAATATATAGTCTTTAAATCTTTTCTATGATATACTTATAATCGATAAGGAGAGATGAATATGATATATTGGTATATTGGTATTGGAATTGTTATTATTCTATTATTACTCTATATTATGGGTACTTATAATACTTTAGTAGCTTTAAGAAATAGAGTAAAAGATCAATGGGCCCAAGTTGATGTTCAATTAAAAAAGAGAGCTAATTTAATTCCTAACTTAGTAGAAACTGTTAAAGGTTATGCTAAGCATGAAAAAGAGACTTTTGATGAAGTAATTGAAGCCCGAAATAGAGTTAATCACGCTAAAACGTTAGAAGCGGAAATAGAAGCTAATAATGCCTTAACTAATACTTTAGGTCGTTTATTTGCTCTATCAGAAGCTTATCCAGAATTAAAAGCTAATCAAAACTTCTTAAGCTTACAAGCTGATTTAAAAGATATAGAAGATAAAATAGCATATGCTAGACAATTCTATAATGATAGTGTCTATTCATATAATACTAAGATTGAAATGTTTCCATCAAACGTTATCGCATCAATGTTTAGGTTTGAACAATCTAAATTCTTTGAAGTAGAAGAAGAGGATAGTAAAAATCCAACTGTTAAATTCTAATGGCTTACTTATGTAAGCCTTTTTTAAAGGGGTGATAAGATGAAGAGATTATTACTTACTGTTATATTGTTATTTATTTTCATACCTAAATTATATGCTGCTAGTGGTGATACTTCATATGATTATATAAATGCTACTATCAATAATGATGGTTCTTTAACGATTAAAGAATATTATTTATTAGCAGGTACTTATAATGGAAGTATTAGAGAATTAAATTATACTGGAGCTACTAATCATTTTACTGGTAAGAAAGAAGATTTAGAGGGTAGCGATATTTATAATGGTACTTCTATTATCAATATTAGTGTCTATGATACGATTGTAAAAGATAATAATATTGTTAAAAATAAAAAGTTTACTAACGATCAATATGCCCAAGATAATGATTATGGTGTCTATAAATTAACTCCTGATAATAATGGTATTGAAGTAAAGATATATAATCCTTCCTTCTATGAAACAGGTTTTTATCTAGAATATACTATTACTGATGCTGTTATTATTCACAATGATGTAGCAGAAATAGGGTGGAATTTTTTTGGTAAAGATTATAATGAAAATACTAATAATTTAATTATTAACTTTTATCTACCTAATACTAATAGAACACTAAAAGGTTGGGTTCATGGCCCCTTAGATGGTCAAATAGAATTAATAAATAATTATCAAGCAGAAGTTACTTATCATTATTTACCTAGTAATACTCCTATTGATGTTCGTTTAGTATTTGATAAAGATATCGTACCTAATGCTACAAAAAAATCTAATATAAAAGCTTTAGATTATATTTTACAAATAGAACAAGAACGTGCTGATAAAGCTAGTGCGATAAGACAACATGCTAAATTAATAATCAGTAGTATCAATCTATTTACTTACCTATGGTATCTTATCTTAATTGTTATTTTAATTAATGTATATCGTAAATATGATAAAGAATATAAACCAAGTTTTACTCATAAATATTATCGTGAATTTACAGGTAATTATGGTCCAGAAGTAGTTGATTATTTATTTAAACATGATCTTACTTCCTTAGGATTATCTTCATCTATATTAGAATTAATAAGAAAAAAACATCTAACAATTGAAATGATCAATAAAAAAGACTATAAATTAATGAAAAATGATAGTCAAGAACAATTAACTGAAGCTGAACAATATTTAAAAGATTGGTTTATTAATGATATTGGTAATGGTGAATCAGTAAGCGTAAAAGATATTACATATGCATCAAGTAATCGTACTCGTTCTCTAACCTTTATTGAAAAGTTAGAAGCATGGAAAAAGATTGTTAATAAAGAAACAGAAAAGCAAACTTTCTCTGAAGATAATATGAATATAAAGAATAATCTTTATATCTATCTTATCTTAAGTACTGTTACTTTATCTATTTTACATATTATTTATCTTACCAATAACTTTTTAGGATATTTAATGTTTATTCCTACTATTATAGCAATTATTTATATTACTCAATTTAATAAAAGAACTAAAAAAGGTAATGAACATTACCATAAATGGTTAGCTTTTAAAAGATTTTTATTAGATTTTGGGCGCTTTAAAGATAAAGAATTACCAGAAATATATTTATGGGAAAAATATTTGGTATATGCCACTGTATTAGGTATAGCTACTAAAGTAGCTAAAGTAATGCAAATAAAGTTAGAAAAGATGAATCTATCACCAGCTATAATGCCTCATTATACGTTCTTATATTATAATAATGTTATGATGGCCCATTATTTAACTCATTCTATTAATACTTCTATTAATAGAACTATTACTACTGCGGTAGCTAATTCTAGAATGTCATCTGGTTCTGGTTTTGGAGGAGGCGCTTCCTTTGGTGGAGGTGGCTTCGGTGGTGGTGGCGGTGGGGGTCGTTTCTAGTAAAATAGTCAACTCATAGGAGTTGATTATTATTTTTAATAAATAAAAATGGTATAATGAAATTGGTGAATTATATGCAGTTTAGAATTGATAATAATGTTTATAATGTAATAGTTGAAAAGAAACATAATAAAAATACTTATATTAGAGTTAAAGAGGATATGGATATTTATGTTACTACTAACTATTTAATAAACAATAAAGAAATAATTAATTTATTGCATAAAAATATTAATTATCTTCGAAAGATGATCAATAAACAACAATTAAAACTAGAACAAGCTAGTAAATATTTTTATTTAGGTCAAGAATATAATATCGTTATTATTCCCCAAATAAATAAAGTATCAATTAATGATAATAAGCTATTTATTGATGATATCAATAACTTAGATAAATGGTATAAAAAAGAAGCTGATAAGGTCTTTAATGATCGTTTAAATTATATTCTTACTATCTATCAAGAGAAAATACCTACACCTAAAATTAGAATAAGAAAGATGAAAACAAGATGGGGAGTATGTAATCGTAAGCATAATATTATTACTTTAAACCTTGAATTAATTAAAAAAGATGTTATTATTATTGATTATGTTATTATTCATGAATTAAGTCATTTTATTTATCCTAACCATTCTAGATTTTTTTGGCATTTAGTAGCTAAATATATTCCTAACTATAAAAAGATTCGTAAGATTATGAAAGAAATATAAAATATTGTATAATAAAGTAGGTGATTAAATGAATATTACTAGTATTAATAATGAACGTGTTAAAGCTTGGCAGAAGTTAAATAATCGTAAATATCGTGAACAAACCAAACAATTTTTAGTCGAAGGTTTACACTCAGTCTTAGAGGCTTATAAGAAAGGTTATATTGAGGAATTAATTCTAGAACAAGATGAAGTATTACCTATCGATGTACCTACTTATTATGTTACTAAAGAAGTTATAAATAAAATATCAACGTTAGAAACTCCGCAAAAGGTATTAGCTATCTGTCATATGAAAGAAGAAAATAATAACTTAGGTACTAAGCTTTTAATATTAGATGGTATTCAAGATCCTGGTAACTTAGGTATGATTATTAGAAGTGCTGTAGCTTTTAATATTGATACTATTGTTTTAGGTAATAATACAGTTGATTGTTATAATCCTAAAGTAGTTAGAGGTACGCAAGGGATGTTATTTCATATCAATATTATTACTAGTGATTTAAATGTTTTAATACCTAAACTAAAAGAAGAGGGTATTAAAATATATGGTACTAAAGTTACTCATGGTCATAATATTAAAGAGTTAACTATAAACGATAATTATGCTTTAATTATGGGTAATGAGGGTAATGGTATTAGTGAAGATATTTTAGAGCTATGTGATGATTATTTATATATTGAAATGAATCCAATATGTGAGAGTTTAAATGTTGGGGTAGCAACCAGTATTATTTTATATCAATTTAGTAAGTAGGTGCATTATGGAATATGTTTATTTAGGTAAAATAGTTAATACTCATGGTATTAAAGGTGAAATAAGAATTATTTCTAATTTTAAGTATAAAGAACAAGCCTTTAAACCCAATTTTACTATCTATATAGGAGATAAAAAAGAAAAGTATCTTATTACTAGTTACCGCCCACATAAAAATTATGATATGGTAACTTTAGCAGGTATCAATAATATTAATGATGTAATAAAATATAAGGGTTATAATGTATATATTAATAAAGCTGATTTAACTTTAACTAATGATATGTATTTTGATGAAGACTTAATTGGTTGTTTAGTATATGATAATGATCAATATATTGGCGAAGTTATTGATCTTATGGAAACGCCAGCTAATAGGATATTAGTTATAATGAATAATGATAAACAAATATTAATTCCTCAAGTTGATGAATTTATTAAAAAAGTTGATATAAATAATAAAAAGATTATAATAAATAGTATTAAGGGGATGATATAGTGATTATTGATATATTAACCTTATTTCCTGATATGTATAATGGATTCTTAAATGAATCGATTATTAAAAGAGCTATTGAAGATAATAAAGTAACCATTAATATCCACAATATAAGAGATTATGCTAATGATAAGCATAAGAAAGTTGATGATTATCCTTTTGGTGGAGGATATGGTATGGTACTTATGTGTCAACCTATCTTTGATGCTATTGATAAATTAAAACAAAAGCATAGTAAAGTTATTTTAATGAGTCCAGCTGGTGAAGTATTTAATCAATCTAAAGCTTTAAATTTAAGTAATGAAAAACATTTAATTATTATATGTGGCCATTATGAAGGATTTGATGAACGTATTAGAACAATCATCGATATGGAAATAAGTATTGGTGATTATGTTTTAACTGGCGGAGAATTACCAAGTATGGTTATAACTGATGCCATAGTAAGACTTATCGATGGTGTTATTACTAAAGAATCATTAACAGACGAATCGTTTAATGATCAATTATTAGATTATCCTAATTATACACAGCCCAGAGAATATCGAGGATTAAAAGTGCCAGATATACTATTAAGTGGTGATCATGCTAAAATAGATGAATGGCGTCATAATGAGAGAATAAAAAGAACTAAAGAACGTAGACCAGATTTATTAAAGAAGTAGGTGAGATAATGAATCGTGATCGTGTAAAAAGATGGACCGATGCTGTAAGATATTACAAATTAGTTAAAAAACAAAGAGAAAAAGAAGATATATATCTCGAAGCATATGCTATAACTTTTGAGGGTTATCATTTTTATCCTAAACAAAAAGATGATGATCGCATTTTAAAAGTATCTAAAGTAACAATAATATCTCCTTATCTATTAAAATTATTAGAAGCTAAAAGAGATAAGAAGAAACAAGAATTGGATAAAACATACGATAAGAAGATTAAAGCTAAAGAAGAAGAAGTAAAAGATGATAATAAAAGAGATATAAATAATGAAATAATTAGGTTAAAAGAAGAATTAAGAAAATTAAAAGAACAAGAAGATGAAGAATATGAGCGTGAAGCTCGTCGTAGTCGATAAAATACTTGCCATAATGTATTTATTATGGTAATATCGTATATGTCATAAAAAAAGAGATCCGCTATATACCTATATGATCTCTGGTTATAGAAGGAGAGATTTCGATGAATATTATTGATAAAATTACTGATAAGTATATCAATCCTAATATTCCTGAATTTCGTGTAGGAGATACTGTACGTGTCGATGTAAAAATTCTTGAAGGTAAACGTGAACGTATTCAAGGGTTTGAAGGTACTGTTATATCTCGTAAAGGATCAGGTATTAGTGAAACCTTTACTGTTAGAAAAGAATCATATGGGGTAGGAGTAGAAAGAACTTTTCCTATTCATTCACCTAAGATAGCTAAAATAACAGTATTAAGAAAAGGTAAAGTAAGACGTGCTAAATTAACTTTCTTACGTAAATTAACAGGACAATATAAGATTAATGAAAGAGCATAAGAAGTAAGGTATATCCTTACTTTTTCAAAGGAGATTACTAAATGAAACTATTAAGAGAATTTATATCATATATTATAATTATTATTGTGGTTATTTTAATTAGAAGTTTTATTGTATCGCCAGCTCAAGTAATTGGGGCCTCAATGGAACCTACGCTTAAAAATAAAGAAATTATTTTATTAGATAAATTTACTTATCATACTAGAACTATTCAACGTTTTGATATTGTTATTGTTAAAATGGCTGATAATAAAGCTTTAATTAAAAGAGTAATTGGTCTTCCTGGTGAAAAACTTGTATATCTTAATAATAATTTATATATTAATGATAAATTAATTAAAGAACCTAATATAATTAAAGGACCAACTAATGATTTTATCCTAGATAAAGAAATACCAGATAATAAATATTTTATTGTTGGTGATAATCGTAATAATACTATTGATAGTCGTATCTTTGGGGTAGTAGATTGTAAAGATATATTAGGAACTACTAATTTTATCATTTATCCATTTAGTAAGTTTGGTAAAGTAAAATAGACAACTATTTTACTTTTTCTTTTGGTATGTTATAATTTTTTTGAAGGTGATAGTATGAATATTAATTGGTATCCTGGTCATATGGCTAAAACTAAAAGAGAAATCATCGATAAATTAAAAGTAATCGATGTTATCTATGAATTAATAGATGCTCGTATACCATATTCATCTAAGATTAAAGATATTGAATTATTAATTAAAGATAAACCTAGAATTTTAATCTTAACTAAGATAGATTTATGTGATATTAATGAAACTAATAAATGGATAAATCACTATGAAAAATTAGGGTATAAAGTTATTGGCTTAGATTTATCTAGCAATAAAGATATTAATAAATTAATTACTGTAACTGATGATATTATGAAGAAACAAGTTGAACATAGACAACAAAAAGGTTTACTTAAAAGAAAATATCGGGCTTTAGTTATTGGTATACCTAATGTCGGTAAATCAACTTTAATTAATCGTTTAGCAGGTAAAAGAGTAGTTGAAGTAGGTAACAGACCCGGTATTACTAAACATCTAGGTTGGATTAGAGTTAATGATAATCTTGAATTATTAGATACACCTGGTATTTTATGGCCTAGATTAGATGAAAAAGAGGTTGCTTTAAATTTATCAGCTATGAGTGCTATTAAAGAAGAATTATTACCAATTGAAGCAGTAAGTATTCATACTTTACAAGTATTATCAATATATTATCCTGATCGTTTAAAGAAACGTTATGATATTAATAATATTGATGATATAACTACTACTTTAGATATAATAGGTCGAAAAAGAGGAGCTATTATAGGTGGTAATGAAATAAATTATGATAAAGTATATTCTATTATCCTAAGAGATCTAAAAGAAGGTTATTTTGGAGGTATTACTTTTGATCGATATAAATGATTTATATCAATATGAACAAGCATTATTTGAAGAAGGATTAGAATATATAGCAGGCGTAGAAGAAGTAGGTAGAGGACCGTTAATAGGTCCCGTAGTTGCTGCTTGTGTTGTTTTACCTAAAGGTTTTATCTTAGAAGGATTAACTGATTCTAAAAAATTATCACCTAAGAAAAGAGAGTTCTTCTATAGTATTATTAAAGAACAAGCTTTAGGAATAGGAATAGGTATTATAGATGCTAAGACTATCGATGAAGTAAATATCTATCAAGCTAGTAAACTAGCCATGATTGAAGCTATCAATAATACTGAATGTCATAAAGAACATATCTTAATTGATGCTATGAAATTAGATATTGATATTCCTACTACTTCTATCATAAAAGGTGATAGTAAGAGTATTACGATAGCTGCTGCTTCGGTTATAGCTAAAGTAACAAGAGATAAGATGATGGATGAATTAGATATTATATATCCCCAATATGGTTTTAAACATCATAAAGGTTACCCTACTAAAAGACATATTAGCGCTTTACATAAATATGGTGTCTTAGAAGAACATCGTAAAACATATCGTCCTGTATCTTCTATATTAAAAAGGAATACATAATTTAGTTTAGAATAAATATATATAAATATTGACAATTTAATTATAAACAAGTATAAATATAGAAGGACCAAAGGAGTGAAAGAATGAGCAAGAATTTAGTAATAGTTGAATCTCCAAGCAAATCAAAAACCATTGAAAAATATTTAGGTAATAATTATAAAGTAGTATCAAGTAAAGGTCATATTAGAGATCTAGCTACTAGTGGTAAATATGGTTTTGGTGTCGATATTGAAGATCATTTTAAACCTAATTATGTACCTATAAAAGGTAAGAAAAAAGTTATTGATGAATTAAAGAAAGAAACTAAAAAAGTTGATAAAGTATTCTTAGCAACTGACCCTGACCGTGAAGGAGAAGCTATCAGTTGGCATTTAAAAGATGCTTTAAAGATAAAAGATGATAATTATGAAAGAGTTATTTTTAATGAAATAACTAAAAATAAAGTCTTAGATGCTTTTACTCATCCTCGTAAGATAGATGATGATTTAGTTAAATCACAAGAGGCAAGACGTATCTTAGATCGTATTATTGGATTTAGATTGAGTAAATTAATGCAGAGTAAAACAGGAGGTAAAAGTGCTGGTCGTGTTCAATCAGTAGCATTAAAATTAATTGTCGATCGTGAACGTGAAATAGCAGCTTTTATCAGTGAAGAATATTGGACTATTGTTGCTATATTTCCTCAATTTGAAGCTGAATTAGAAAAATATAAAGATAAGAAGATTGACATTCATACGGAAGAAGAAGCTAAAGCTATCAAAGATAAATTATCTAATGTTTTTAAAATTGAAGATACTGATAAAAAGATTAAAAATAGAAAAGCTAAGATGCCATTTATTACTAGCACTTTACAACAAGAAGCATCTACTAAATTAAACTTTAGAGCTCGTAAAACAATGACTATTGCCCAAAAATTATATGAAGGTATTAAATTAAAAGATGAAACAGTAGGTTTAATTACTTATATGCGTACTGATTCTACTAGATTAGCTAGTGAATTTATTAATGATTCTTTTAAATATATAGAACAAAAATATGGTAAAGAATATGTAGGTAGTGTAAGACAACGTAAGGTTGATAATAATGTTCAAGATGCTCATGAAGCCATCAGACCTACTAGTATTGAACGAACACCAGATAGTGTTAAAGCTTATTTATCAAATGATGAATATAAGTTATATCGTATTATCTATTATCGTGCGATGGCATCACTTATGAAAGATGCTAAAGTAGCACATACAACAGTTATTTTAGATAATAATGATTATAAATTTAAAGCTACCGGTCAAGAATTAATCTTCGATGGTTATTTAAAAGTATATAGTGAATATGAAACTAACGAAGATAAAGCTTTACCACCTTTAGATAAATATCGTTCTTCAGTCTTAGTATCAGAAAATATTGAATTAAATCAACATTTTACTAAACCACCAGCTCGTTATACTGAAGCTAAATTAATTAAAGAGATGGAAGAATTAGGTATAGGTCGTCCATCTACTTATGCTAAAACAGTAGATATTTTAAAAGAACGTGGTTATGTAACAATTGAAGATAAGAAATTTATACCAACTGAAATAGGTATTATTACTACCGATAAATTACAGGAATTCTTTAAAGATCTTATCAATGTAAAATATACTGCTCAAATGGAAACAGATTTAGATAAGATAGCTGATGGTAATATTGTATGGTATGAATTATTAGATAAATTTTATCATGAATTTGAACCAAGTGTTAAATTAGCATTTGATCAAATGGAAAAGAAGGAAAGTGAAAAAGTGGGAGAAGATTGTCCAAAATGTGGTCATCCATTAGTAGTAAGACAAGGTAAATATGGTGAATTTATTGCTTGTAGTAATTACCCTAAATGCAAGTATATTAAACCAACTGAAAAAGTAAAAGAAGTAGTTGCTGATTGTCCTAACTGTGAAGGTAAGATAATTAAAAAAGTAACTAAAAAGGGTAAAGTATTCTATGGTTGTGATAATTATCCAAAATGTGATTTTGCATTATGGGATAAACCAACTGGGGAAAAATGCCCAGAATGTGGTCATTTACTAGTGGAAACAAAAAATGGAATAAAATGTTCTAGTTGTGATTATAAAAGATAGGTGGAACCTATCTTTTATTTTTGTCTAAACTAATATAAATAGGAGGGATATGATGAGAGGCTTAAAACAATGTTCTTTAGTTATTACTTATGCTGATAGAGAACAAACAATCATGCAGGCTCCATTATTTGAATTAGATAAAAAAACTAGACAATATCATGACCAAGATGACTTTACTAAATCATTAAGAAAAGAAGGTATAATTACAAATGGTAATATTACTAATATTGATATTAGGTATAAATATCTAGGTCAAATAAAAAGTACTGAATTATTATTTAAAGATGACTTACCAATTCCTGTTGATACTAATAGTTTAAATCATTATTCAGATAGAGAAAGAAAAATATATCATGAATTACTAACTATGTTATTATTACCTGTCCATTTAATAAAAGAAAAACGTTACTTTTGTTACCGTAATTTATATTTATTATTAAGACAAATACCTAAAGAAAATACGCCTCAAAACGATAAACAGAAAGCTCTAACAATGGTGGGATAATTTGACATTTATTGTATTTGTGGTATAATACTACCGCAAATAAGGGGTGGAAATATAATGGTAACAGCAAGAGTTGTAAAGGTTTCAATTGAAAATCGATATAAACTTACTTTAGTTCATGAAGATGGAAGTAGGACAATTGTCTGCAAAGCTCCATTAATTGAAATAGATGCTAAAACTCAACAATATGAAAATGGAGCTGAGTTTATTAAGAGTCTAGTAGAAAATAATGGTTTAAGATTAGAAAAGAAGGTTACAAAAGTATTAATTACTTATTTAGCTCGCAAACGAGAATATTGCACTGCACCTTTGTATTTAAATGACTATTTATTATCCGAAAATAACAATAGAACTTATATACGTATTGAGGAAGATATTAAGAGGTATTGTCATAGTAGAAAATTTTTAGCAGAATTTACTAGCCCTGAACGTGGTATATCAGGAACAAATGGTATTAAGAAGTCAGCTCGTAAATTATTAGAGTTATATGATTATGCTACATCAGAAGAATATTATGGTTATTTAGATTATTATTTACGAAGATTAAGACAAAATGGTTATAAAGAATATAGAGATTGGTATTTATTTATAAAAGGTTATGAAATAAAAAAAGGCATACGTGAACCATTACACGAACCTCATATTCTATATGATCCAGCTAAACAACCAGCTATGCATACTCCAGATGGAAAAAGACAAATGGTAAAACAATTGACATTATTTCCAATAAAATAAACTTACTAATAAAATTAGTAAGTTTTTTCTTATTATGATAAAATATAATTGGTGATACTATGGATAAAGATATAGAAGCTTTTTTATCATATCTTAGCTATCAAAAGAATTATTCTAAACATACTATTACTAATTATAAGAATGATATCGATGAATTTTTAGCTTTTATAAATACTCAAAATATTAAACCTAAAAAAGTATCTTATTCTGATATAAGATTTTATTTGATGGAATTATATAATAAAAATTATTCTAGAAATAGTGTTTCTCGTAAACTAAGTTCTTTAAGAAGTTTTTATAAATATCTCTTAAAAGAAAATAAAATTAAAGATAATCCTTTCTTATTAGTGTCATCACCTAAAAAAGAACAACGATTACCTAAATTCTTATACCATGAAGAATTAGATAAATTATTTTCAACGCCTGATATTACAACACCATTAGGTCAAAGGAACCTATTAATATTAGAAATGTTATATGCTACCGGTATGAGAGTAAGTGAATTAGTTAATGTTAAAATAAAAGATATCGATCAGTTTAATAAAATAATTAGGGTAGTTGGTAAAGGTAATAAAGAAAGATTAGTAGTATATGGTGCTTATTGTGAAGAAATTCTTGAAGAATATCTTAAAGATGGTAGGGTAGAATTATTAAAGGGTAATAATACTGATATTTTATTATTAAATAATCAAGGTAAACCATTAACTGATAGAGGAGTTCGTTTAATTATCGATAAATTAATGAAAGAATCTTGTATTAATACCCATATTTCACCTCACACGTTAAGGCATACTTTTGCTACCCATATGTTAAATGAAGGTGCTGATTTATTGACCGTTCAAGAATTATTAGGACATGCTCATCTATCCACAACTCAAGTTTATACTCATGTCACTAACGAACGCTTAAGAGAAGTATATTTACATGCTCATCCAAGAGCTCGTAAATAATGAATATGGGACTTTATTTGCATAAATATTAAATATAGTTTATAATATACAACATTACTTAGGGAGGAAATATATGATTAAAAGAGTATTAGGGATAATAGATTCAGATGGCAGAATTAAAATTAAAGATGATAAATATTTGGTTTTTGAAATTGGGCCCGATCAACATAATCAGATATGTATCACTCGTCTAGATGGGAACATTATTCAAGATCCTATTGATAAAATATCAAATTATTATATTGAATGTTATGTATTTACTAGAGCTTACCGTTTAGGAATAACATTTTCCATCAACTTTTTAGATTCAACAATAAAGGAAAAATCGGAAGATGGGAAAAGCATTAAGGTTACTTTACCTAAAGAGATAGAATTGAATGAAATGAAAGATAGTGAAATTAAGCCCAAAGAAAAAGGTAAAAGCCTTATTAAAAGATTTTATCAAAATATTTTGGGAAAACCAATAAACAATAAATGTTAGATTTAAAAAAAGAAATTTAATTTCTTTTTTTGTTTATAATAAAGTATAAAATTTTATGTTATAATTATATTTATGTATATAATTCTGATACCATTTGTTAATGTGCTTTAAGAAGGAGAAGATCTTAATGACAAAATATGTATATGCCTTTGATGAAGGAAATAAATCAATGAAATCTTTACTAGGAGGAAAAGGTGCTAACTTAGCTGAAATGACTAATTTAGAATTACCTGTACCTAAAGGTTTTATTGTGACTACTGAAGCTTGTAATGAATATTTAAAGAATAATGAATTAAGTGATGAGATTAAAAATGAGATCTTATCTAAAATAGCTGAGTTAGAAGTAAAGACTGATAAACAATTAGGAGATCCTAAAAATCCCCTATTATTATCAGTGCGTTCTGGTGCTAGTGTTTCGATGCCTGGTATGATGGATACTATTCTTAACTTAGGGCTTAATGATGAAGTAGTAGTGGGTTTATCTTCTTTAACTAACAATCCACGTTTGGCATACGATAATTATCGTCGTTTTATTCAAATGTTTGCTAGTGTTGTTATGGGTTATCCTAA
Organism: Bacilli bacterium; assembly: GCA_046704245.1. Classification (GTDB taxonomy): domain Bacteria; phylum Bacillota_I; class Bacilli_A; order RF39; family UBA660; genus UBA660. The sequence continues at coordinate 10,695 of JBJKSD010000040.1, read as the reverse complement.
AACATATTTTGAACGAATTATCGATCAAATAAAGATTAATAAACAAATTACTAATGACTTAGAGTTAACTATCGATGATTTAAAACAGATAATTATCTTATTTAAAGAAGAATATAAGAAACAAACAGGATTAGATTTTCCAAATGATCCTCGTGTTCAATTAATGGAAGCAGTAAAAGCCGTTTTTCGATCATGGAATAATGATCGTGCTATTAAATATCGTCGTTTAAATGATATTGATGATACATGGGGGACAGCTGTCAATATTCAAGAAATGAAATATGGTAATAAAGGTGAAAATTCAGGAACAGGAGTCGTTTTTACTCGTAATCCAGCTACTGGGGATAAACAATTATATGGTGAGTATTTAATGAATGCCCAAGGTGAGGATATTGTAGCTGGTATTAGAACTCCATCATCTATCGATCAATTACAAACAGTATTACCTAATTGTTATAATGAATTAATAACTATAGCTAATAAGTTAGAAAATCATTATAAAGATATGCAAGATATTGAATTTACAATCGAAGATAGTAAGTTATATATCTTACAGACTCGTAATGGCAAAAGAACAGCGCTAGCAGCTTTAAAAATAGCTCTTGATTTAGTAAATGAAAATATGATTACTAAAGAAGAAGCACTATTAAAAGTAGAACCAAAACAATTAGAACAATTATTACATCGTACTTTTGATAGCCAAGTATTAAATAAATTAACCCCTATTGCTAAAGGATTACCAGCTTCTCCTGGCGCAATATCAGGTAAGATTTATTTTAGTGCTTTAGATATTGTCAATGCTAATAAAAAGGGTGAAAAAGATCTTATCTTAGTTCGTTTAGAGACTTCTCCTGAAGATATTGAAGGAATGAATATAGCAAGTGGGGTATTAACTATTAGAGGTGGTATGACTTCTCATGCTGCTGTAGTTGCCCGTGGTATGGGAAGATGTTGTATTACTGGATGTAGTACGTTAACTATTGATGAAACAAATAAAAGTTTAACAACTAATGATGGTAAGGTATATCATGAAGGCAATTATCTATCTTTAGATGGTACTACTGGTAATGTCTATGGTGAGCATTTAGAAACCATTGAACCACAGATCAGTAATGATTTTGCAACCTTTATGCAGTGGACTAATAATCGATTATTAAAAGTAAGAGCTAATGCTGATACTAAAGAAGATGCTACTCATGCTATTAAGTTTGGAGCTGAAGGTATAGGTTTATGTCGTACTGAACACATGTTCTTTAAAGAAGATCGAATTAATATTATTAGAGAGATGATTGTTGCTAAAACTAAAGAACAACGTGAAATAGCCTTAAATAAATTATTGCCAATGCAAAGGAATGATTTTCTAGATATCTTTAGAGTCATGCAAACACTACCAGTAACTATTCGCTATTTAGATCCACCATTACATGAATTCTTACCAAAGGAAGATGAAGATATAAAATTATTAGCTAATAATTTAAATATTCCAATTGATGAATTAAAAGAACGTATTACTTATTTAAAAGAAGCTAATCCAATGATGGGTCATCGTGGCTCTAGACTTATGGTTACATATCCTGAAATAGTAGTTATGCAAACCAAAGCTATCTTTGAAGCAGCCATTATGGCTAATAAAGAAGGCTTAATGGTTGAACCAGAGATAATGATTCCTTTAATTAGTGATCTAAATGAATTAAGATATATTAAACAAATAATTATCGATACTATTAATACAATTATAAAAGACCAAAATACTACTATTAAATATACTATTGGTACTATGATAGAAGTACCTAGAGCAGCTTTAATAGCTGATCAAATAGCTACTGAAGTTGATTTCTTCTCCTTTGGCACTAATGATTTAACCCAGATGACATATGGCTTAAGTAGAGATGATGCTAGTAAATTCTTAAACGATTATTATGATAAAAATATCTTTAAATATGATCCCTTTATTAAATTAGATCAAAATGGTGTTGGTCAACTATTAAAAATAGCTAAAGAAAAGGGTAAAACCAGTAATCCTAACCTTAAACTAGGAATATGTGGTGAACATGGAGGAGATCCTTCATCCGTAACTTTCTGCCATACTATTGGTTTAGATTATGTATCATGTTCTCCATATCGTATCCCTGTAGCTAAATTAGCTTTAGCGCAAGCTAATATTAAAAAGAATGAATAAATCATTCTTTTTTCTTATTGCAAATATATGAATAAAAGTGTTATTATTAAGTAAGGGAGATATGCCTATGAAAAAGATATTATGTATAGGTCATTCAGCATATGATGTTACGATAGCTATGGATCATTATCCAATTGAAAATAAAAAATATCATATTGATACTATTTATGAAAATGGTGGGGGACCAGCTAATAATGCTGCTTATTTATTAACTAAATGGGGTTTACCATCATATTATGCTGGTGTTGTAGGTCGTGATTTATATGGCAAAAGAATTCAAAAAGAATTACGTAGTATAGGAGTTAATACTAGTTTCTTAGAATTAAATAAAAAATGGCCAACATCAGTTAGTTATATAATTGTTAATTTAAGTAATGGTACTAGAACTATCTTTGGTCATAATAATCCTGATATGAATATGACTAGAAAAAGATTAAATATAAAACCAGATGTTATATTAGTAGATGGTTATGATTATGAAGTAGCTATTAATACTATTAAAGCCAATTCTAAAGCTATTAGTATAATAGATGCTGGCAGGGCTACTAAAGAAACAATTGAATTAAGTAAAGAAGTAGATTACTTAGTATGTTCTAAAGACTTCGCTGAACAATTTACTAATGAAAAAATCAATATAAATGATATGCGTAGCTTAATAAGTATATATAAATCATTAGTTAAAGAATTTAATAATAATGTTGTTATTACTTTAGGAGAAAATGGTTCTTTATATCAAATAGGTGATGCTATTAAGATAATGCCACCCTATAAAGTAGTACCCAAAGATACTACTGGTGCTGGTGATATCTTCCATGGAGCTTTTGTATATGGTATATGCCAAGGTTATGATATTGAAAAAACTATTAAAATAGCGAGCATTGCTGGTGCTTTATCAGTAACTAAGATTGGTGGTAAACAATCAATGCCTAGTCTAGAAGATGTTATGAAAGTATATAACCGCAATGTTTAATAGTCATTTACCAACTTTAGATCTCCATGGTGAAATTGCTTCCGTGGCAGATCTTTTAATTAGCAATTTTTTAAAAGAGCATCATAAACTAGGTAATAGTAAAGTACTTATTATTCATGGTATAGGTACAGGTATTTTAAAAAAAGCTGTCCATGATAGTTTAGCCAAGAATAAATTAGTTCTAAATTATCGCTTAGATATGTTTAATATTGGTACTACAATTGTTGAAATAAAGATTGACAATATTGATGAAATATGTTAGTATATAGCGCGTAATAAAAAAAGGGGGGTACATTTATGTATACCGAAGAAAGAAATGAATTTCCTATCAAGGATCTATTAATTAAGATTCTCTTTTTAGCATTATTTGTATTTCTTCTATTATGGTTATTCCCAATAGGTAGAAATAAAGTTGAGTTAAAACCTTTAACTGATCAAATATTTAATGGTAATGTTCAAGCTATGAAAGAAGCAGCTAAAGCTTATTATACTAATGAAAGATTACCTAAAAATGTTGGTAGTAAAGTTAGTATGACTCTTCAAGAAATGCTAAATAGAAAATTAGTATTACCATTTACTGATAAAAATGGTGAATCATGTGATACTCAAAATTCATATGTTGAGATTACAAGAATGGATAAGGAATTTTCATTAAAAGTTTATCTATCATGTAATAAACAAAATGATTATGTAGTAGAAATAATGGGATGCAATGATAAATGTAAGGTTATTGACAATGATAAAACAGCAGATAACGATAAACCAGTTAAACCAGTTAAACCTGATAAACCGGTTAAACCAGTAACACCAACTAAGAAAACTAAAACTATTACTGAATATGAATATAAGAGAACTATCTCTAATTCAACATGGTCAGCTTATACTGCATGGAGTGATCAATATAAAGCTGAAACTGATTCATTAAAGAGAAAAGAACAAACCTTAGTAAAAGGTGTCAAAACAGTATCTCATCCATATTATAATTATTTATTATCACGTCAAGTATTAAGTGATTGGAGCGCATGGAGTACATGGAGTACAACATCTCAAACTGAAACTTACTATAAAGACGTAGAAACTCAAACAGTTGATATAATTACTTGGTTAGATGAGTGGTATCCATGGAGTGATTGGACTACAGCTAATGTTGGAGCAACCGAACACATGAAAATGGAGTATAAATTAGTAGCAACAGATCCAGTATATAGTAATTGGGCATGGTCTTATAATTTTACATCAACTAAAGTTTATAGTACTTATCCAACAGGATATGATTCAACCAATGCTACAACTAAATATGAGTTAGTTGATTATCAAGGTTATTATACATATGCTGTTTATAAAAGAACTATAACTCCAGGAAGTTCATATTATTTATTCAGATATTCAACTCAAAAATCTATGACAACTAAAGAAACACAATATAGATATAGAACTAGAAGTTATAAAACTGAAACTAAATGGTCAAGTAGCTCATATGAAGCTGGATGGACTTATACTGGTACTATCCAATATGCTGGTTCAACCTATTCATATAGTTACACCGATTGGTTAAATAAATTACCTGATGGTTATTCAACATATCAAACTAAAAAGCAATATGCTTATAGTACTAAAACAACTACATCTAAAGATGAATTTACTTGGTCAACAAATAATTCATTAGGTGGTTGGACTAAAACAGGTAAGACTAAAACTAAAACTATAACTATATAATAAAAGATGCGTAAAACGCATCTTTTTCTTTACAAAAGTTGACAATTTTCTCTATTTATGCTATAATCCTACTATTCCAAATGGTAGAAGCATATTCTACCATTATTGGTCAAAAAATTCAGGGGGTTGTTACTATGAAGAAAGCATATATTATAGAGTATCAAAATGAGAACGAATTCAGGAAGTTAGAAAGATCAGTTAGAAAGTATAATATGCTTGCTTATAAAAAGTTAATGTTTGAATTTTATCCTGAACTTAGGGAAGGTAAATTCTTAGGTGAAGTAGTATCAGTATCTAAAGCTGATAAGACTAAGAACTATGAATTAAAATTACCTACTGATGAATTGTTTGCTAAAGTTCATGGTAATTTAAAATTACATTATACTGTTTATGAAGACAAGAGAGTTATCTTACTAACTAATATTACTCCTAGAGGTATCTTAGATGAAGGTCATAGAACAGAATTAACTACTTATAAAGGTGTTATGATATCTAAAAAGAATTCTGAAAAAGATATCTTTAAGATCAATTTATTAAATATGCTTCAAAGATAAAAAAATAACTATTATAGTTATTTTTTTATGAAAATAATATAATATATTATTGCCATTATTATTTGAATATGTTATTATATAATGGCAATGGACCCTTAGCTCAGTTGGTTAGAGCATCCGGCTCATAACCGGGCGGTCGTAGGTTCGAGCCCTACAGGGTCCACCAAATTAATTGATTGTAGTAATACAATCTTTTTTATTGACTTCATGTTCTTATTTTAATATAATAATTTATACAAAAGGAAGTATTATATGGAACAAAAAATAAAAATTTATGAAGATGAAAGAGAAATTTTAATAACCAAAAATGTTTATTTAGTTCAAAAATGTAAATTTTTTGAAGAAGTACCTTTCATGAATGAAAATGATATGACTGAAGGTTTAAATTCCATCTTACAAATGAAATATATGGGAGCATCTGAATTTGAATATGATGCTATCGCTCATTCAACAAGAAGAATAAGAATTAACAGACCATTTTATAAAGTCTTTATATTTGATATGTATAAAGATAAAAATGGTAATTCTTTAAAAGTTTTTGCCCCTGAGCTCTTTATTACCAATGTTATGTTTATTGTCAATCAATTAATAGAAAATGGTTTTGGTTTAAAAGTATATTGCCCTTTATCTGATTATCTTAAAGATAAGGAATTGGATAGTAACTTTTGGTGGGATATTGAAAATGATTTTTATATGTTTTTTAATAATACTGTTCAGGTTATACAAGCAGTAGATAGTCACAAAGTTTCTTCTGACGATTTAGATATATTTGGAAAACTATCAGATAAAGAAAAACAAGATTATTATTTGCAAAAACATTTGTTAGCCCCATATTCTGTTTGGGGTCATATGAAGACCTCTATTAGTAATTATTTATATGATTCTAAAGAAGATATTTATCATATTGTATTTCATGATAATATTCCTCTATCAATTGCTATCGTGGAAGCTATGGTAATTGCTAATATAAGTTCTAGTAAAGTGAGATTATATAAGAATGATATTAGTTTAGATTTTGATAAAGATTCATTACCAAAGGAAACATTAGTAGAAAAGGGTATTCCTATGGTTAACATTAATGAATATTATAAAAAAATAAACGAATATATAAATTTATATAATAGTAAATTAAATGAAAAGGATAAGGAAGAAAAGGTGTGTACTGTTTTAACCAAAAAAATACCTTTCTATCCTAGTTATAGACCTTAAATTAAATGATTGTAGTAATACAATCATTTTTATTAAACTTTATCCCCCAGAGGCATAGTATACTATAGGAGGTTTAATTATGGATGAATTATATATAAAAAGTCACTTACCACAAGGGTATTCAAATCAATCGCCATATCCCGAAATAAAGGTAACGGCTCCTAATCCACAATATATTGAATTATTAAGGGATGCTTATGCAGGAGTAGATAGTGAACTAACAGCTATAACTCAATATACTTATCAAAGTATGATGACTAAAGAAAATGAAAAAGATATTAAGGAAATGTTAACTAAAATATCAATTAATGAAATGCTTCACTTAGAAATTTTTGCTGAACTAATAAAATTATTAGGTGGTAATCCTATTTATCGTGGTAGTTATAGTACTCATAATAATTATTGGAATGGTTCATTTGTTTATTATGGAAATAGTTTGTGTGATCGATTAAAAACTGATTTAGGAAGTGAACATGATGCTATTCGTACATATAATGAATATATAAATCGTATTCATGATCCATATATTCAAAATGTATTACGAAGAATTATTATGGATGAACAATTTCATGCCCATCTCTTTACTGAAGCAGTAAAAAAATATAATTGTTAACCCCAAAAATAATTAATATTCAATATTAATTATTTTTATATTAATCTTGCTAATATTATAAATAATAGTGTATAATATATTATGCAATGCGGGTATGGCGGAATTGGTAGACGCACTAGACTTAGGATCTAGAGCCTAACGGCGTGGGGGTTCAAGTCCTCTTACCCGCACCAGTTTATTATCTAAGATAGTAAATAAAAAAGAACTAACAAAGATGCTTTTTGTTAGTTCTTTTTTAACTTGATTATTATAATATTTCGTTGTATAGTTAGTGTAGAGGTATGTTATGCATAATTTAATTATTTTAGTTGGTAGAAGCTGTAGTGGGAAAACCTATATTGTTAAAGAATTACAAGGAAAATATGGTATACATAGAGCTATAACTTTTACTACTAGAGCCAAAAGATCTAATGAAATAGATGGGGTTGATTATAAGTTCATAACACTGGATCAACTATATGAATTGCAAAGAAATAATCAATTAGTAGAGTATATAAAATATCTTGGTAATTATTATGGTCTAAGTAAAGATAGTTTTGATTATAAGCAAGATAATGTTGTAATTGTAGAACCTAATGGAGCTAGACAAATAAAAGCTAGTTTAAAGCATCGTTTTAATGTTATTATGGTTAAAATAGATGCTCCTGATGAAGTTATATTAGAGCGCTTTAAAAAACGTGGCGATAGTATAGAAGAAATTAGAAGACGTTTTGAAAGTGATAAAGAGTTATTTGGTTCATTTGAAGCCGATAAGTATATTATGTATCCTGAAACATTTAATTATGAAGCTATCATAAAGGAGTTTACACCTAATATTAAAAGAAAATAATGGAGGTTAATATGTCTTTTACGGAGTTAGTAGAAGATGTCAGTAGTAAACATCCTGGTCAAAAAATAGCTATGTTTGTTGATATGGTAGGTGTGTTGGTTGAGACTTATTATGAAAATGGTATTCCTCATCAACGACCAATATATGATACCATAAAGTTAATATCATCACTTAGATCGATACCTAATTTAGATCTATTTATTTTAAGTTCGTGTAATACTGTTGAACAATCGCAAATTAAAAATAATTGGTTAGATAATTATGCATCATTCTTTAAACAAGATAATCGTTATTTTATTATTAAAGAAGTAGATAAATATGCTGATTCAGAATATAGTTATATGAAAGGTAAATATATTAAAAAGATATTAATTGAAAAACATTATGATATGGCTTTTTATATTGATGATAATACTAGTATGTTAGTTAGTGCTAAAAGTATCTTAGGGGATAAAATAACGTGTATTCCAGTAAGATTATTATCATCATAGTATATTTATTATTTTATTCATAAAATTAATTAAGACCTATTTATAGGTCTTTTGACATTTTTTTAACAATTATAGCCATTTTATAAGGAAATAATATAATATTAATGTTATAATGAATTTAAGGTGATACCATGTTTATAAGAGCTAAAGGTGTAAATATAAACTATGTTCAATATGGTAAAGGTAAAGATATTATTCTTTTACATGGTTGGGGTCAAAATATTGATATGATGGAACCTCTAGGTCAACGATTAAAACATAATTTTCGTATCACTATTATTGATTTTCCTGGCTTTGGTAAGAGTGATGAACCTACTTATAGTTGGACTGTTTATGATTACTATGATGCTTTATGTGCTGTTATTAAAGCATTAAAGATTAAAAAGCCAACTATTATTGGTCATTCTTTTGGAGGCCGTATAGCTATTATCTATGCTTCTAGACGCCATACTAATAAATTAGTATTATTAGCTAGTCCATTTCATAAGAGTAAAGAAGATGATAACTTTAAACTTAAAGTATTAAAGTTTATGAAAAGAATACCTGTTATTAATAAATTAGAACATATAGCTAAAAAATATATAGGGTCAAATGACTATCGACGTGCATCTATTACTATGAGGGAAATATTAGTTAATGCTATAAATGAAGATTTAACTAATTGTGCTAAAGAAATAAAATGTCCAACTCTATTAATATGGGGTAGTGAAGATACTGAAGTATCTTTAGAAGATGCTAGAGAGTTGGAAAGTTTAATAAAAGATAGTGCCTTAATTGTGTATGATGGTTATAGTCACTATGCTTATTTAGAAAATTTAAATCAGACGATAGCTATTTTAAATAGTTTCTTAGATCCAGATAAGGAGAGTAAAGTATGAATTGGTTTTTAATATTTTTAATCTTCTGGTTAATCTTTACCATTATTAAATATAAAAAAGTTCTTCATATGTTTCAACAAAATTTATATAATGATGGCAATCGTTATTTAAAATGGGTTATTAATAATTATAAGAAAGTATTTACGGAAATAGATGGTTTGTGGTTTATACCTATTATTATTAGTCCTTTTATCTATCAATATTTTATACCTATGATAGGTATTATCTTATATACTTTATTTATTATTATTCATTATGAAAAATTAAGTAAAGAACAAACTAAAAAACCATTGGTTATTACAGCTAGAATGAGAAGATTAATTATTACGTTAGCTATTCTTTATTTAATACCTGTTGGTTATATTTATTTTACTTATAATGATAAATATGTTGTTTATTATTATTTAAGTATGACTTTATTGACATATTTATCATATTTGATAGTATATATTGGTAATCTAATTAATTATTTAACCATTGAGAAATATTATTTTAGACATTTTTATAATCTAGCTAAGAATAAATTAAAGAGTATGCATCAATTAAAAATAATAGGTATTACTGGTAGTTATGGTAAGACTAGTAGTAAAAATATTTTAGCTGATATTTTAAGTATTAAATATAATGCTTTAGCGTCACCTAAAAATTTAAATACTCCTAATGGACTAATGATTACGATTAATAATCATTTAGATAAGTTTGATGATGTCTTTATTGCGGAAATGGGAGCATATAAGAAAGGTGAAATTAAAGCATTATGTAATTTAGTTAATCCACAATATGGCATATTAACTAAAATAGGTGATGCTCATTTAGCATCTTTTGGATCTCAGGAGAATATCCAAAAGGGAAAGTTTGAATTAATTGAATCATTACCTAGTAATGGTATTGGTATTTTAAATAAAGATGATGAATTACAAGTTAATTATCCCTTACAAAATAAGTGTCCAATATTATGGATAGGGATTGAACATGAAGATGTTGATGTTCATGCTTCTAATATTCAAGTATCTAGTGAGGGAACTACTTTTGATGTTACTTTTAAAGGTGATGATATTAAATATCCATTTAGTACTAGATTATTAGGTTATGCTAATGTCTATAATATCCTAACTGCTATTGCTTTAGGTAAAGAATTTGGTATAACTATTAATCAATTACAAAATAGTGTTAAAAAAGTTAAGGCGATAGAACATCGTTTAGAGCTTAAAAAGTATCATGATATAAATTTAAACGATGATGCCTATAATACTAAC
>JBJKSD010000039.1:0-13600 GCA_046704245.1 Bacilli bacterium | reverse complement strand
TCCATTCTTCACAGTTATGTTTACGGTTTTTACACCTTTGCTGCCGCGGTGAGTTAATCTATATTCCTCAATCGGTGTTTTCTTTCCATATCCTTTTTCGGTAACTATCAATACTTGCTCATTATTATTTGCCACTTCGGCTCCTACACAAATATTATCAGTTAAACTCATTCCTTTTACTCCACTTGCTGTTCGCCCCATTGATCGAGCTTCATCTTCATTAAATCTAACCATTCTTCCATTATCGCTGGCAATAATTATTTCATTATTACCATTTGTTTTTCTTACTGATATTAATTCATCATTATCTCTTAATGAAATTGCTATTTTCCCTGTCGCTCTAATATTTTCAAACTCTACTAATTTTGTTCTTTTAACTATTCCCATTTTAGTAGTAAAGAACAGATACCCTTCTATTTCACCTTCATCAATTTTAATAATAGAATTAATATATTCTTCTTTTTCCAAAGGAAGTAAGTTAACTATTGGCAAACCTTTTGCTTGCCTGCTGTACTCTGGTATCTCATAACCTTTTAATCTGTATACCTTACCTTTATTGGTAAAGAACATCAGATAACTATGGGTTTGAGCCGAAATTAGGTGTTCAGCAAAGTCTTCATCGTTGGTTGTAATTCCTTTTACCCCAACACCGCCTCTATTTTGAGTTTTATATGTATCGACTGATAATCTCTTAATATAACCTTTATTTGTTATAGTAATAATTATATTTTCAACTGGAATAAGTGATTCATCTTCGATGAAATCAATTGCTGTTAAATCAATTGCTGTTCTTCTTTCATCACCATATCTATTTTTTATTTCTATTAATTCATCTTTTATTACTTTTAATACCTTTTCTTCGCTTTGTAATAATCCTTTCAATAATTCAATAACTTTAAGTAGTTGGTTTAACTCGTCTTCAATTTTTTCGCGTTCTAACCCAGTTAATCGTTTTAATCTCATTTCTAGAATAGCTCTTGATTGTATTTCGGTTAAACTGAAGTTCTCCATTAATTTTGTTATAGCCTCTTCATCAGATTTAGCTTTTTTTATTAATTGTACTATTTCATCTATATTATCTAAAGCAATTTTTAGTCCTTCTAAAATATGGACTCTTTTCTCAGCTTTATCTAAATCAAATTTTGTCCTTCTTATTACTACTTCTTTTTGATAATCAATATAATAATTTAGCATTTCTTTTAAATTTAAAGTTTTAGGTTGCCCGTTAACTAATGCTAGAAAGTTAATCCCGTAGGAAGTTTGCAAAAAGGTGTGTTTATATAAGTTATTTAATATAACGTTTGCATTAGCTTCTCTTTTTAGTTCAACAACAATTTTCATACCCTCACGGCTAGTTTCGTCGCGCAAATCAGAAATACCCTCTAATTCTTTATCTCTTACTAATTCAGCTATCTTTTCAACCAGACGAGCTTTATTAGTTTGATATGGTATTTCTGTAATTATTATTGATTGATGTCCATTTTTATCTTCTTCAATATGTGCTTTAGCTCTAATAGTAATTATACCTTTTCCAGTAGTATAAGCATTTTTTATACCACTATTACCTAAAATAATAGCTCCTGTTGGAAAATCAGGCCCTTTTATTATGTCTGTTAGTTCTTTTATTGAAGCTTCTTTATTATCAATTAAATAAATTATGCCGTCAATTACCTCATTTAAATTGTGAGGTGGTATATTAGTTGCCATACCTACCGCTATACCTGTTGCCCCATTAACTAATAAATTAGGAAATCTACTTGGTAATACTTCGGGTTCCTTTTCACTACCATCAAAGTTATCAACAAAATTAACAGTATCTTTATTTATATCTCTTAATAATTCAACTGATATTTTACCCAATCTTACTTCAGTATAACGCATAGCTGCGGCACTATCACCATCTATTGAACCAAAATTACCATGACCATCAACTAAAAGATAGCGATACGAAAAGTCTTGGGCCATCCTGACAATAGTATCATATACAGCGGCATCACCATGAGGATGATATTTACCTAATACTTCACCAACAACACGAACACTTTTCTTATATTGCTTATCTGGTGTAAGCCCTAATCCATTCATAGCATATAAAATACGTCTATGGACCGGTTTTAATCCATCTCTGACATCAGGTAATGCTCTTTGGACTATAACGCTCATAGCATAATCTAAGAACGATTTTTCCATCTCATTTGATATATTTATATTTGTTAATATTTCTGACATTCATATCACCTCTTATATATCTAGATTTTGTACATATTGAGCATTTTCCTCAATAAATTCGCGTCTAGGTTCTATTTCACTACCCATTAAAGTATTGAACGTTTGATCAGCTATAATAGCATCTTCAATAGTTACTCTTAATAATGTTCTATTTTCAATATTCATAGTTGTTTCCCATAATTGTTCAGGATTCATTTCTCCTAAACCTTTATAACGTTGAATTATTGGTTTATGTTCTTTACCATATTTGTTTAATATTTCTTCTAATTGTTTATCGGAATATGCATATTCTACCTCTTTATTTAATTCAATTTTATATAAAGGAGGTTGAGCAATATATACATATCCTTTCTCAATTAAAGGTTTAAAATAACGATAAAAGAAAGTTAACAATAATGCCCTAATATGTGATCCATCAACATCAGCATCAGTCATAATAATTATTTTATGATAACGTAACTTACTAATATCAAATTCATCACCTATACCTGTACCTAAGGCTGTAATCATCGATCTAATTTCATTATTTTCAAATATTTTATCCAATCTTGCTTTTTCAACATTTAAAATTTTTCCTCTTAAAGGTAAAACAGCTTGCGTTTTACTATCTCGACCTAATTTAGCACTACCACCTGCTGACTCACCCTCTACTATATATAATTCTGAAATACTAGCATCTTTAGAAGAACAATCAGTTAATTTACCAGGTAATGATAAAATATCTAAAGCAGTCTTTCTTCTAGTTAATTCCCTAGCTTTTTTAGCAGCTACTCTAGCTCTTGCTGCAACTAATGATTTATCCATAATTATTTTTGCTTCTTCTGGATTTTCTAATAAAAATCTTTCTAATCCCTCAGCAAATACTGCATCAGTAATTTTTCTTACTTCACTATTACCTAATTTTGTTTTTGTTTGCCCCTCAAATTGTGGATTAGGATGCTTAATAGATATGATAGCTGTTAATCCTTCACGAACATCTTCTCCAGTTAAAGGTTCATCGTTAGGTTTTAAATAATTATTATTTTTAGCATAGTTATTTAATACTCTGGTTAATGCTCTTCTAAACCCTTCTTCATGGGTACCACCCTCATAAGTTGGAATATTATTAACAAAGGAATAGACATTAATAGCATATCCAGAGTTATATTGCATAGCTATCTCGACAGTTACATTTTCTTCTTCCTTTTCAAAATTAACTATTGTAGGATGAATTGGTTGTTTATTCTTATTTAATAATTCAACATATTCTTTTATCCCACCATTATATAAAAAATCATCTCTTTTATTAGTACGTTCATCGACTAATATAATTTTTAATCCTTTATTTAAGAAAGCTAATTCTCTTAACCTATTTTTTAATAATTCATAGTTATATTCTAATGTTTCAGTAAAAATAGTAGGATCAGCCTTAAAAGAAATAGTGGTACCGGTTTTTTCTTCTGAACATTTATTAATAACTTTTAAATCTTCAACTGGTTTACCACCGTTTTCAAAACGTTGAAAATAGACATTACCATCACTATAGACAGTAACTTCTAACCATTCACTTAAAGCATTAACAACAGATGCTCCAACACCATGTAGACCACCAGATACTTTATATCCACGTCCTCCAAATTTTCCACCAGCATGTAAGATAGTAAAAATAGTTTCGACAGTTGATTTTCCAGTCTTCTCGTGTATACCTACTGGAATACCACGCCCATTATCCTTAATAGTTATATAATTTTCTTTAGAAATTATTACTTCTATCTCGGTACAAACTCCTGCTAAAGCTTCATCAATTGAATTATCAACAATTTCCCACACTAAATGATGGAGCCCTCTTTCACTAGTAGTACCTATATACATACCAGGTCTTTTTCTTACGGCCTCTAATCCTTCTAATACTTGAATATCTGTAGCATCATAATTCTTATTTGTCATTTTTCTTCACCTCTTGTTTTACTCTTATTAAACCATTCTTTATATTAAATATTTTAGCTTGTGCTACTATTTTATCTTTTAACAAATTAATATCAGTTGTTGTAATAATTATTTGAATCCTTTTATTAATATGTTTTAAAATGTTATTTACTTTTCTTTTATCTAACTCACTAAAGACATCATCTAACAATAATATAGGATACTCACTAGTCATATCTTTAAATATTCCTATTTCAGCAATCTTAAGAGCTAAAATAGCTATGCGCTGTTGTCCTTGTGAACCATATATTTTTAAGTCTTCACCATTTAAAATAAAACTAAAATCATCACGATGAGGACCAACTAAAGTAATTCCCTGCTGTTTTTCTTTAACAAATAAATTAGTTAATTTTGCTTTTAAAATGTTCTTTATTTGTTCTTCATTTGCTGTTTCTTCATCAATAAAACTATCATACTGTATATATATACCAGTTTGGCCAGTAATATTTTTATATATTTTCCCTATTTTTTTATTTATTTGATTAACAAAATCTTTTCTTAATAAATATATTTTAATAGCTCTTTCTATTAAATTATTAGTCACTATTTCATAGTAAGTTTTATCTTTAATATTATTGTTATTCATTATTTTTAAATATTCATTGCGTATTCTTAATATTTTATTATATTCATTTAAAATTTTTAGATATTTAACTGATATTTGTGCTAATTCAATATTTAAATAATTTCTTCTTATGCCAGGAGATCCTTTAACAATATCTAAATTATCTGGACAAAACATTATTACTTTTAAATTAGAAATATAATCCATTAATCTCATTATTTTTTTATTGTTAATTTTTACTTCTTTTTCTTTAATACCTATCTTTATATCCAGATTAGTAGTAATACCATCTCTATTAATTAATCCTTTTATCCTACATACATTATTACCATTCTTAATTAAATTTTTATCTACCAATACCCTATATGATTTAGTTAAGGCCAAGACATAAATACTTTCTAATATATTTGTTTTTCCTTGAGCATTATCTCCAGTGAAAATATTAATTTTTTTATCAAAATCTATTATTGTTTTATCATAATTTCTAAAATTTTTTAATTCAATTTTTTTTAATATCATTTTAAACCGTCTTTTTTGCCCATCTAATCACCTTTTTTAATATATTAGTAGACCCATACTTACATTAATATTATATCATAAAAATACAGTTTTTTATAGAATAAAAGATTACTTAAAGTAATCTTTTATCTTTTTCTACTTCTTAATACTGATTCCAAACGGGCTGCTCTTAATATCTGATTATCTAATGATCCGTACGATATATTTAAATTAAGTGCATATCCAGTATTAAATAAAATAACCGTTCTATTAGTTTCTTTATAATATTTATTAATATTATTTAAAGATATCCAACAACAATCATAAATTCGTGGCGAAGTAGTAGGAAAAAATATTATTTCTTTGGTTTCTTCTATAATTATTGGCGATTTATGGCTAACACCAATTAATTTTTTAGTGCCGCTATGTCTTCCTATAAATGAACTCCCAAAGTATTGACAACTATTATCTACTATTTCATAAGGAGTTTGATTTACGATAAATTCATTATCCTTTTCTATTATTTTAGATTTATAATTCTCAATAGGTAATATAGCTAAAGTTTCCTCACTTATCTCATAAGTATTCATTTTTCACCCCCTAACTTTTTTACTAAATATATTTTCTTTAAAAATATACCGTTTCCTTTTTACCAAACAAAAAAGTAGAAATTTGTCTTATTTTGTCGATATTTCTACTTTTTTATTTTTTTATTAATAAGTTCTTATAGGTAATATTAATTGAATTAAATTATCATTATCAGGATCCTTTATAATAATTGGTTTCATCTCTCCATTAAATGATATTAATGCTTTTTCACTTTGTAAGGCTTTTAAAGCATCCATCATATAAAGAGCACTAAATGAAATTTTAAAATTATTATTATTATCTTTTACAATTTCCATCTTTTCTTCTACTTTTCCTATTTCTGGAACATTAGAAGTTATAATTAAATTATTATTTTTTACCTCTAAATTAATAATATTCTTTTCACGATCATTAGTTAATAAAGATGCTCTATCTATTACATCATATAATTCATTAGTATTGGCTGTTATATTTAAAATAAAATCATTAGGTATTAATTTAGAAGTATCAGGATAAGTACCATTTAATAATTTAGATTGAAAGATAATTTGATCAAAATCAAATAGAATTTTATTATTAAAAATATGCATTTCTATCTCATCATCTGAATCATCAATTAATATTTTAGTTAATTCTATTAAATTTTTACTAGGTATTACTATATTTATATCATTGATATCTTTATCTATCTTAATAATTTTCTTAGCTAAACGATATGAATCGGTTGCTATGCATTCTAATTTTCCTTTATTGATTTTAAAATTAATACCTGTAAGTAATGGTCTTGTTTCTTGTAATGAAGTAGCAAAAGATGTTTGATTAATAATATTTCTTAATACCTTTTTACTAATTTTTATTGGCTTTTTATTCTTTTCTAAGTCTACTTTAGGATATTCTGAAGCATTCATTCCATTTAAATTAAATTCTGAATTTTTAGTATATATTAATACTTTTAAACCATCAATAACTTCTATATTAATAATATCATCTGGTAATTTTCTTATAATTTCAACTATATATTTTCCTTGTATAACAATTGAACCTTTATTTTTTATATTAAAGATATTATCTTTTTCCTTACTAATAAAAGCTTGAATAGTAATATCGTTATCACTACCAGTAAGTAATAATCCTTTTTCATTTAATTCAAATTTAATACCTGATAATATTGGTATTAAATTTTTAGTAGATAAAGCTTTAGATACATGTAATAATTTTTCTAATAATAAATCCTTTTTAATAGAAAATTTCATTTTATCACTCCTTATTTAATTTTAAATATTTTTCATTTTATTAATGTTAATATTGTGAATAAATTAAATTTATCAATAAATATAACTAAAAATTTAAATAATTATATGTTTATAAAAATATTAATAACTTATCTTTTTCCACAATCTAACTTATTTCCTTTTTTAATCCTTCAATTACTTTCTTTAATTCTATATTTTTTTTCAATTCCTTATCTATTTTATCATAGGCATGAATTACGGTAGAATGATCCCTTCCTCCAAACTCAATACCTATTCTAGGATAAGATTCATCTGTTAATATTCTAGATAAATACATTGCTACTTGTCTAGGTAATGTAATAGATGCATGTCTTCGGGCTGATTTTAAATCATCAAAACTAATACCATAATAATTAGCAACTATTCTTTGTATCCTTTGAATATTATTTTTACCAGATATATTTTTATTTAAATAATCCTTTAAAGCTTCTATAGCTAGTTCTAAATTAATCAGACTACCACTCATCATTGCTGAATAAGCATAAAGCCTAGTAATAGCCCCTTCTAATTGTCTTACATCTGATTCACAATTATTAGCTATATATTCAATAACATCATCTGGTATTTCTTTTACTAAATCTTGCCCACTAATTTTCTTTTTTAATATTTCAACTCTTAAATTAAAATCAGGTGGGTATATATTAACAGTTAACCCCCAGTTAAATCTAGTTCTAAGTCTTTCTTCTAAAACCTTTAAATCATCAGGGGAACGATCAGATGAAATAATAATTTGTTTATTCTCATTATATAGATTATTAAAAGTATGAAAAAATTCTTGTTGGCTTTTAGTAGTGCCACCTAAAAATTGGATATCATCAATAATCAGAACATCAATATTACGATATTTCTTTTTAAAATTATCAACAGCATTGAAATTAGTCCCGTTTTCATCTTTTTTTATTAATTCTAAAAAATCATTAATAAATTGTTCACTAGTTACATATAAAACATTTTTATTAGAGTTTTGAATTATATAATTACCAATAGCATGCATCAAATGTGTTTTACCAAGACCACTTTTACCATATATAAATAAAGGATTATATACTTTACCTGGATTTTCAGCTACAGCAAGGGCAGCAGCATGAGCAAAGCGATTACTTTCACCGACAATAAAATTATCAAACGAATATTTATTATTTAGATTAGCTTCAATGTGACTTTTAAAAGGAACTCCTTGTTCTTCAACTTTATTATTTTGATTTTTAATTTCACTATCTAATACAAAATCAGTATCAAAGTTAGTCCCAGTAAGTTCATTAAAAGTTTCATCAATTACTTCACTATAATTTTCAGATAAGTGTTTTTTATGAATAGGCATCGGTACTAAAATAATAGCTTTACCATCTTTAATTTCTAATAATTTAGTATCCTTAAACCAAGTATCAAAAGCAAGAGAAGTTACATTTTTCTTAATTTTGTCTAAAAAATTAGTCCACAAATTAGTTACATTCATAAAATCACTTCCTCATACTTTTCGACTTAACTTAAGTTTATTTTATATTATTAGTAAAAAAAAATAAAGAAAAATAATAAAATTAAAAAATAATCAACAAGTTATCCACAATAAAATAGTTAATGATATTATAATAAATAGGAAAATTTTAACTTTTCCACAAATTTATAATTAAAAAATTAACAATGTTTATAAAAAATTAAAATATATTTGTGAATATGTGGATAAATCATAAAAATGAGATAAATATTAAAAAAATTATCCACAATATATAAACTATCAATAGAATTGTTGACAATAACCTAATAAATCAATTATAATTAAAGCGCTAGTGACATTTGGAGGTGAAACTATGAAAAGAACATATCAACCTAATAACAATAAAAAAAGTAAAAAGCATGGATTTTTTGCCAGAGCTAAATCTAGAATATTAAAAAATAGAAGAAAGAAAGGTCGCAAAACTTTATCTAAATAAAAATATCCACTAGTAATAGTGGTTTTTTTACTATTATAGAGAAGGTGATAATATGAAAAAAATTAATATAATTAGAAAAAATGAAGATTATGTTAGAATTATTAGTAATAATAAACCTTTTCGTAATGGTTATTATACCTTTTTTATAGAAAAAAATGAGATCAATAATTATCGTTTTGGCATTGCTGTTAGTAAAAGAGTAGGGAATGCCGTTAAAAGAAACAAAATAAGAAGACAAATAAAGAATATTTTAGATGAATATAGGAAAAGGTTTAAAAAAGACTTCGATTGTATTATAATAGTTGATAGACAATTAGATAATATATCTTATAATGATAAGAAGGAACAATTAGTTAAAGCTATAGTTCAATTACAGTTATTAAATAAGGAGGATAATATAAATGAAAAGTAAATTAAAAATATTAATTATTTTAATCTTTATAATAAGTCTAACTGGATGTACCCAAATCATGAAAGATAAAGATAATAAAATAGTTAAATATGATGCAACTGGCCAAAATTTAACTAAAAATATTTTATGTAAGCCAACTAATAAAGAAGTAATAGATCTTTATAAAGATAATAATGTTAATTTAGAAAACTTACCAGCATGTGATAAATTTAATGTCACTACAGGAGGATATGAAGGTTTATGGACCACTTTTTTTGTTAAACCTTTAGCATATTTTATTTTAAAATTAGGTAAGTTTATAGGTAATTATGGCCTTGCTTTAATATTATCTGGTTTATTTATTAGATTATTAGTTAATCCAATAACTAAAAAGTCTGCTCTTCAATCAGAAAATATTAAAAAAGCTCGTCCGGAGTTAGAAGCTATTGAGAAAAAATATAAAGATAAACAAAATCAAGAAGAGACTATGAAAAAGACTCAAGAAATAATGCAAGTATATAAGAAATATAGTGTTAATCCATTATCAGGATGTCTTTTTGGTATAATTCAATTACCTCTATTCTTTGCTTTCTTAGAAGCAATAAACAGAGTTCCAGCTATATTTGAAAGCAAATTTTTAACTATTCAGTTAGGTACTACACCTAGTGTTGGATTATTACAACAAGGTAATATATTATATGCTGTGTTAGTAATTTTAATTGTTTTATCTACTTACTATTCATTTAAATTAACAGCTGCATATTCTAGTAAAGAACAAGAAAGTCAAATGAAGATAATGTCAATAGTAATGATGGTCTTTATTGGTTTTGCGTCATTTGGATTTGCAAGTGCTATATCTCTCTATTGGATAACAACTAGTATTGTTACTATTGTTCAAAATATAATGGTAAAAAGAGAGGTGCATTAAAGTGAAAGTATATAGCTTTGAAGGCAAAAAAATTGAAGATATAAAAGAACAAATATACGAAGAATTAAAACAAACCGAAGAAAATTTAATTATCTATGAAAGAGAAGTAAAAGGCGGTTTATTTAAAACTAAAAAGATTGAAGTAGATGTATTAATAGTCGATGAAGTAATAGAATTTGTTAAAGAATATTTAAAAAAGATAGCAGTATTAATGAATATTGATCTAAATATTGAAGTTAGAAAAAGAGAAAAAAATATATCTTTTTTACTTCATTCAGATCAAAATAATATTTTAATAGGGCGTAATGGTAGAACAATCGATGCATTGCAGACTATTATAAAACAAGCTATTTATAATAAGACTAAGGTATATGTTAATATTAATTTTGATGTTGGTGGCTACAAACAAAATCAAATAGGTAGAATTGAACGATTAGCAATAAATATTGCACGCGATGTTGCTAGAACAAGAGTAGAAGTACAACTAGATAGCATGAATTCATATGAACGAAGAATTGTTCACGCTATGCTTTCTGAGCATGAGCACGTCTATACTCAAAGTATAGGGGAAGAACCTAATCGATGTGTTGTAATAAAACCAAAAGGGGAATAATAATTCCTCTTTTATTAAATATAAATTTTATATAGTATAATACTATTATTAAAAAGGAAGTGATATTATGAATGATACTATTGCTGCTATTTCTACATCTTTAGGTATAGGAGCTATTTCTATTGTTAGAGTAAGTGGCGATGAAGCCATAAATATAGTAAATAAGATTTTCAAAGGTAAAAATCTTACCAAAGTAAAATCCCATACGATTAATTATGGGCATATTCATAATAATGATGAGATTATTGATGAAGTTTTAGTTACAGTAATGAAAAAACCTAAAACATTTACTTGTGAGGATGTCGTTGAAATTAATGGCCATGGCGGTATAATAACTACCAATAAAATATTGGAGTTATTATTAATAAGTGGTGCTAGATTAGCTGAACCAGGTGAATTCACTAAAAGAGCTTTTTTAAATGGTAGAATTGATTTAGTAGAAGCAGAAGCTATAATTGATTTAATTGATGCCAAGAATGAATCAAGTCAAAAAATGGCTATTAATCAATTAAAGGGTAGAGTATCAGAATTAGTAAGAGGATTAAGAAAAGAAGTATTAAATGTTATGGCTAATATTGAAGTTAATATAGATTATCCAGAATATGAAGATGCTACTGAAATAACATATAAAGAATTAGCAGGCAGAGTAGAGGAAGTTAAAACGAAAATAAGTAAAGTGTTAGATGAATCATATAATGGACAGCTAATAAGAAATGGTATTGAAACTGTTATTATAGGGCGCCCAAATGTAGGCAAAAGTAGCATTTTAAATAAATTATTAGATGAAGAAAAAGCCATTGTTACCGATATACCAGGTACAACTAGAGATGTTATTGAAGGAACCGTAAATATGGAAGGTATAACTTTAAATATAATGGATACTGCTGGTATAAGAAAAACTGAAAATATTATTGAACAAATAGGTGTTGAAAAGAGCCACCAATTAATTGATAAAGCCGATTTAATTATTGTTGTTTTAAATAATAATGAACCATTAACTGATGATGATTTAGAAATTATAGATAGAGTAAAAGATAATAAACATATTATTGTTATCAATAAAGTAGATTTAGATGGAGTATTAGATCGCAAAAAGATAACTAGTGATAATATTGTTACATGTAATACTATTGAAAAAGATGGTTTAGATAATTTAAAACATAAAATTAAAGAAATGTTTAATTTAGAACAATTAGAAACAAAAGATCCTACCTATTTATCAAATGTAAGACAAATAACTAAATTAAAAGAATCATTAACTATAATTGATGATATTGATAAAGCTATTAAAGAAGAAGTTCCTATCGATATAATTGAAATAGATATTAAAAAAATATGGTTAATATTAGGTGAAATAATAGGTGAAACTTATAATGATGAATTATTAGATGAAATATTTTCAAAGTTTTGTTTAGGAAAATAAAATTATATTATTGAGGGAGGTGAAAAGATGGAATATGAAGTAATAGTAGTAGGTGGTGGACATGCTGGATGCGAAGCAGCGTTAGCTAGTGCTAGAAAAAAGCATAAAACCCTACTTATTACTGCTAATTTTAATAATATTGCTAGTATGCCTTGTAATCCTTCAATAGGAGGTCCAGCTAAAGGAATAGTAGTTCGTGAAATAGATGCTTTAGGTGGCGAAATGGGGAAAAATGCTGATAAAGCCATTCTTCAAATGCGCATGTTAAATTCAGCTAAAGGTCCAGCTGTTAGGGCCCTTAGAGCTCAAATAGATAAAGTGGTATATCCTAAAGAAATGTTTAAAACTTTAAAAAAACAAAAAAATTTAGATTTACTAGCAGGTATGGTTGAAGATTTAATTATCAAAAATAATGAAGTTAGAGGTATAAAGTTAAGCAATAATAAGATAATCTTTTCTAAGAAAGTAATATTAACTACTGGTACTTATTTAAGAGCTGATATATTAGTAGGTGATACTAAAAGAAGAAGTGGTCCAAATAATGAAAAAACATCTTTAGATTTAAGTAATAATTTAAAAAAATTAGGTTTTACTATTCAGCGTTTAAAGACAGGAACTCCTCCAAGATTAGATCGTTCAACGATTGATTTTTCAAATATGAAAGTAGAAGAGGGCGATAAAGTATTATATACTTTTAGTTTTGATAGTAAACCAAAATATTCCATTGAATCACAATTACCATGTTATTTAATTCATACTACAGCTAGTACTCATGAATTAATAAGAGAAAACTTAAGATATTCAAGTATGTATGGCGGATATGTTGAAGGAATAGGTCCTAGATATTGCCCTTCTATTGAAGATAAAGTCGTTAGATTTGCTGATAAAGAAAGACATCAATTATTTTTAGAACGAGAAAGTACCTATTATGATGATATATATCTACAAGGCTTTACTACTTGTTTGCCATATGAAATACAAGAGAAAATGGTTCATACGCTTCCCGGACTAGAAAAAGCTAAAATAAAGAAATATGCTTATGCTATCGAATATGATGCTATTGATCCTACTCAAATAAATAGTAACTTAGAGACAAAATTAATAAAAGGGTTATATACAGCAGGGCAAATAAACGGTACTAGTGGCTATGAAGAAGCTGCTGGCCAAGGTATTATAG
>JBJKSD010000038.1:0-36885 GCA_046704245.1 Bacilli bacterium | reverse complement strand
CCCTTATACCTTTACGCTCTTTAGAATGATTTCCAACCATTCTGAGGGAACCATTGGGCGCCTCCGTTACTTTTTGGGAGGCGACCGCCCCAGTCAAACTACCCACCAGACACTGTCCCCCGACCAGATTATGGTCGTAGGTTAGAAATGCAGTTTATTGAGAGTGGTATTCCACTGGTGACTCCCTTATAGCTAGCACCATAAGATCAAAGTCTCCCACCTATTCTCTACACAATAAACCAAATTTCAATATCAAGTTGTAGTAAAGCTCCACGGGGTCTTTCCGTCCTGCCGCGGGTAACCTGCATTTTCACAGGTATTAAGATTTCACCGAGTCTATAGCCGAGACAGCGCCCAGATCGTTACGCCTTTCGTGCGGGTCAGATTTTGCCTGACGAGGAATTTCGCTCAATTTTGTTACTAATCTATATATTAAATATAGATGAACTATTTTTACATAGTTTCTCCATGTCGCCATGAAGTTCGGACTCTATCTTCTTATTAATTTTATTAATAAGTCTGGCATATTAGTCTCTGAGGATTCCATTAATTACTTGCTCTATTGGGCGTTTTCTTTGTTTTCCTTGCATATTCATTGAATATGCAATTTTAACAAGCTCTATCATTCCTTCTTTGGTCCAGTGTAATTTATTTTCTAGACCTACAACTATTTTCTTAAATTTTTTATATTCTTCAATTTTAGATGAAAAAGTTGTATATTTTTCAAGGAAAGGTATTACTCTTTCTATGAGTGACTTACGTGAATCAATTGCAAATACAAGAACATCTTCATTACCAGGTTTGGGGTATATTCTCCCTGTGCCTAAAATATTTTTGGCCAGCTCAAGTATTTCCCTTCTACTAGTATGTTGATAAATAAAGAATTCTGGATCTAATAAATATCCAAATCTTCCATTCTTGTGTCTTTTTATTGATACACATACACTACCTTCACCATCAATAAAGCCTGCAAGAAACCATCTAGATTTCTCACTAATTAATGATCTTTCCTGCTGATTGTCTGCAATCATAAATTATTACCTACTAGGTATCATGATATACTCAGATTTTCCAGCATATAGCCAGATTTTACTAAGGCGATAAAATTCACCTTAGGACCGTTATAGTTACGGCCGCCGTTCACTGGGGCTTCAGTTCAAGACTTCGTTATAATCGACTTACGTCCAAACTAATCTATCCCCTTAACCTTCCAGCACTGGGCAGGCGTCAGCCCCTATACATCGCCTTGCGGCTTAGCAGAGACCTGTGTTTTTGGTAAACAGTCGCCTGGGCCTTTTCACTGCGGGTCTATTGCTAGACCATCCCTTCTCCCGAAGTTACAGGATCATTTTGCCGAATTCCTTAGCTATAGTTTTCTCGCTCACCTTAGGATTCTCTCCTTGCCCACCTGTGTCGGTTTACGGTACGGGCACCTATACAATTAATCCTAGGAGATTTTCTTGGAAGTTTAGCGTTAAAAGATTTATGGAACCGAGGTTCCTGTCACCATCACGCTTCAGTATTAAAGTATTGCGGATTTACCTACATACAAACCTTTGCGCTTAGACCTAAATCCAATAATAGGCTCTTTCTAGCTTCCTTCGTCTCTCCATCAGTCATATAGGTGGTACAGGAATATCAACCTGTTGTCCATTCAGCTACGCCTTTCGGCCTCACTTTAGGACCCGACTAACCCTGGGAGGACGAACCTGCCCCAGGAACCCTTAGGCAATCAGTGGACGGGATTCTTACCCGTCTTTCGTTACTCACACCGGCATTCTCACTTCTAAACACTCCAGTAGTCCTCACGGTCTACCTTCATTGTCCTTAGAACGCTCCCCTACCATCGATAAACAAGATATCGATCCGCAGTTTCGGTATTGTACTTAGCCCCGGTACATCTTCGGCGCAGTGTCACTCGACTAGTGAGCTATTACGCACTCTTTGAAGGGTGGCTGCTTCTAAGCCAACCTACTAGCTGTTTTGACAACTCCACATCCTTTCCCACTTAGTACAAATTTTGGGACCTTAACTGACGGTCTGGATTATTTTCCTTTTGCGCACGGACGTTATCGCCCGTACACTGACTCCTGAGTATACACTTCCAGCATTCGGAGTTTGATTACATTCAGTACCTCTATACGAGGCCATCGGGTATTCAGTGCTCTACCTCTGGAAGGCTAACCTCAAGGCTAGGCCTAAACCTATTTCGGGGAGAACCAGCTATCTCCGAGTTCGATTGGAATTTCTCCGCTAGCCATAAATCATCCGTGCACGTTTCCTAGTACACCAGTTCGGCCCTCCATAGAGTTTTACCTCTACTTCAGCCTGTTCACGGCTAGATCACTCGGTTTCGGGTCTATCACAACATACTAAATCGCCCTATTAAGACTTGCTTTCGCTTCGGCTCCGTGTATTCCACTTAACCTTGCATGCTACGATAACTCGCCGGTTCATTCTGCAAAAGGCACGCCATCACCCATTAACGGGCTCTGACTTTTTGTAAGCATATGGTTTCAGTATCTATTTCACTCCCCTTCCGGGGTTCTTTTCACCTTTCCCTCACGGTACTTGTTCACTATCGGTCACTAGAGAGTATTTAGCCTTACGGGATGGTCCCCGTAGCTTCCAGCAAAATTCCACGTGTTCCGCTGTACTCAGGATACCTTAAAGAGTTCACATTGTTTCGTCTACAGGACTATCACCTTATGTTGTTTAGCTTTCCAGCTAATTCAACTACAATGTGATTTTGTAACTCCGTATATAAGGTCCTACAACCCCAGTCCTAAGACTGGTTTAGGCTTTTCCCTTTTCGCTCGCCACTACTAAGGGAATCGATTTCTCTTTCTATTCCTCTGGTTAATGAGATGTTTCAGTTCGCCAGGTTTACTTCACTATAGCTATGAATTCACTATAGGATACTAGTACATTACTACTAGTGGGTTCCCCCATTCGGAAATCTCCGGATCAAAGCTACTTACAGCTCCCCGAAGCATATCGTTGTTCGTCACGTCCTTCATCGTCTTCTAGTGCCTAGGCATCCACCATACGCCCTTATTAATTTAACCACTAATTTTGATATTTCTATCCTAATTTGATGAGATCTTAATGTCTTATTTTTGTAGAAAAAAAATAAGACTACACATTATCAAGTTTTCAAAGAACTATTTCTTGAGAGAATAATAATCTCTCAAAACTAAGCAAAAAGCATCATTAGTAACTAGATATTTAATTGGAATTACTCCATAGAAAGGAGGTGATCCATCCCCACGTTCCCGTAGGGATACCTTGTTACGACTTAACCCTAATCACCTGTCCTACCTTCGATGGCCCCCTCCTAAAAGGTTAGGCTACCAGCTTCGGGTATTACAGATTCTCGTGGCTTGACGGGCGGTGTGTACAACACCCGGGAACGTATTCACCCCAACATGCTGATTTGGGATTACTAGCGATTCCGACTTCATGAAGTCGAGTTGCAGACTTCAATCTGAACTGGGGCCGGCTTTAAAGATTAGCTCCATCTCACGATATTGCATCTCATTATACCGGCCATTGTAGCACGCCTGTAGCCCTAGACATAAAGGGCATGATGATTTGACCTCATCCCCATCTTCCTCCGATTTATCACCGGCAGTCTCCTTAGGGTTCTCAACTAAATGTTAGCAACTAAGGATAAGGGTTGCGCTCGTTATGGGACTTAACCCAACATCTCACGACACGAGCTGACGACAACCATGCACCACCTGTCACCACAGCCCCGAAGGGAAGTTCTATTTCTAGAACAGTCTGTGGGATGTCAAGTCTAGGTAAGGTTTTTCGCGTATCGTCGAATTAAACAGCATGCTCCACCGCTTGTGCGGGTGCCCGTCAATTCCTTTAAGTTTCAGCCTTGCGACCGTACTACTCAGGCGGAGTACTTAATGTGTTAACTTCAGCACCGAATAAATCCGACACTTAGTACTCATAGTTTACGGCGTGGACTACTAGGGTATCTAATCCTATTCGCTCCCCACGCTTTCGTATCTCAGCGTCAGTAATAGCCCAGCAAGTCGCCTTCGCCACTGGTGTTCCTTCTAATATCTACGCATTTGACCGCTACACTAGAAATTCCACTTGCCTCTACCATACTCAAGTTTATCAGTTTCCCAGGCATACTGAAGTTGAGCTTCAGTCTTTAACCCCAGACTTAATAAACCGCCTACACACGCTTTACGCCCAATAAATCCGGACAACGCTCGCCCCCTACGTATTACCGCGGCTGCTGGCACGTAGTTAGCCGGGGCTTTCTTGAATGGTACCGTCACTCTAAAGTCATTTCCTACTTTAGTCGTTCTTCCCAAACAACAGAGTTTTACAATCTATAAGACCTTCATCACTCACGCGGCATCGCTCGGTCAGGGTTTCCCCCATTGCCGAATATTCCTAACTGCTGTCTCCCGTAGGAGTCTGGGCCGTGTCTCAGTCCCAGTGTGGCCGATCAACCTCTCAGTTCGGCTATGCATCGTTGCCTTGGTAAGCCATTACCTTACCAACTAGCTAATACACCGCAGGCCCATCTTCAAGTGATGCTGTAAAGCATCTTTTACTATAGAAAGTTTCCAATCTATATATCATTCGGTATTAGCAGTCGTTTCCAACTGTTATCCCAATCTCAAAGGTAGGTTACCCACGTGTTACTCACCCGTGCGCCACTAGATGGAGATCCAAATCGAGAATAGTGCAAGCACAATTCTTTCAATGGGCCATCTCGTTCGACTTGCATGTCTTAGGCATGCCGCCAGCGTTCGTCCTGAGCCAGGATCAAACTCTCAAAAAAAAAATTAATCTTTTTATCTGAATTTTCCTAGCTACTAAAATTGACGTTTTGCTCAGTTTTCAAAGATCATTGCGCCCTATAAAAGGGCGCGTTATCAATATATCAAATTAACTGTATTATGTCAACACTTTTTTTACACTTTTTTGTATAAATTTAACAATTTTTGTCAATTATATTTAAAATTAACAATTTTTTTACATTTTTCATAAAAAAAGCAAATATTCATTCTGCTTTCATATTCTATCATACTTAATTATTATATGCTACTATTTTCTTAAATATTCTATCTTTTTACTGTTTCTTCATCATATAATGCATAATGTTCTTTAACTATTGCATCTTTAAATGGTCCTATTTTTCTTCTTACCATATCGATCAATTTATTTAATTCATGCTGTACTATTTTATCAATATCGATAGGATAGTTCATTATATTCTTATGATATTTATATTCATGTCGATCTAAAATTTTAAAAGAACCATCAGGAAATACACGAAGATCTAAATCATAGTCAATATATTTAATAGTCTTATCATCGATAATAAATGGTGTAGCAATATTGCAATAATAATATATGCCATCTTTCTTTAATTGACCCACGACATTAAACCAATTATGCTCAAAAAAATAGAGTACCGCTCCTTCTTTAGTTCGCCATGTACGACCATTTGATTCCATAACCATGGTTCGATTATTACCAAATATATATACATCATCTATCTTATCTAAAAATATAGCTTCAGACCAAGCTCTATGTACTTTACCATCATGTTTATAACTATGAATATTTAAACGATCACCTTTTTTTATATTCATCATGATAACACTTCTTTCTAATGCTGTTCTCTATTATATCATGATTTTTATAATTATTAAAATAAAAAAGGAATTAAATCCTTTTTTATTATTTACTTAAGGTTTCAATAGCTTTTTGTAATTGCAAATCATTATCGCTAGTTGGATTATTATAATAATCTTTACCTTGTTCCAACTCTATATCGGGAGTAATGCCTGTATTATTTATCCAATTACCTTTTGGTGTTAGCCATTTTTGAATGGTATATTTAATCATACCACCTGTATCTAAACTAAAGGTTTGTTGCACTGTACCTTTACCAAATGAATTAATACCAATAATAGTAGCGCCATATGATTCTTTTAAAGCAGCTGCTAATATTTCAGAAGCTGAGGCACTATATTTATTAATTAATACTGCTATAGGATAACTTCTACTATCTTTAGTATATGAATATATTTTTTCAACCTTATCTTTACTTGATAATTGATATATAATCTTATCTTTTGGTAAGAACATCGATACTATTTCTGATACTCTATTTAAATATCCCCCAGAATTATCCCTGACATCAATAATTAACGAATCTATTTTTTCTTTTTCTAAAGCTAATAAAGCTGCTTTAAATTGATCATAAGTATTATCAGAAAAAATATCAATTTTGATATAACCTACTTTTTTATTGTTCTTAGTAAAAGTTTCTTGTTGAATTGAGGGAATAATTATTTTATTTCTAGTTATAGTAACTTCTTTTTCAATATCATTTCTAGTTATAGTAACTTTAACAGCGGTATTAATTTTACCTTTTAATAAAGCTGCTACTTCAGCTGTAGATAAACCCGCTATTGATTTACCATCTACTTTAGTAATAATATCTAAAGCTTTAAGCCCTGCTGTCTCAGCAGGTGATCCACCAAATATTTTTAATATTACAATATTACCATCTTTATCATATGAAATTTCAGCCCCAATACCTTGATAATCACCTTTCATACGTTCATTAAAAGATGTTGTTTCATCTATATTCATATAAGTTGAATATGGATCTCCTAAAGCTTCTAACATAGCTTCAATAGCTTTACTAGCTAGTTCGTCTTTATCAACATCAGTATAATAATTATTAATGATAGAATTATAAGTATCTACTATTTCCTTAATATTATTATCTGATATATTGGTTTCAGCACAAAATTTTAAATCATTCCTATCTATATTAAAAAAAACTATTCCTACTCCGACTGCTACTCCTAGTGAGACTGTAATAATCATTATTATTACTACTTCTAATAGTTTAAATCCTGTTTTCTTATTTATATGATTATCCATAAATTACACCTCTAGTTTCTACTAATACTATATCACAATTTTCTTATATTTAGAATTGAAATATATGGAAAAGACACTTTTTTGTCATTAAAAATTAAGGGCTATTTTAACTTATCGATAATAGTTTCTTTATTTTCATAGATACTATACTCAAATATATATTTTTGTTTTAAATTAAAAAAATATTTTAATAAAGGAATGTTGTTAATTTTAAAATGAATACCTTTACTACGTAAATATCGGCAAGTAAATAACTTACATGAAATACATTTTATAGTACATTTACCATCTAATAAATTATGACATCTCTTTCCTTTTTGATAACAACAACCACAGTTTCTCATTTTTTTATTATTTAATCTCTCATTAATACATTTGCCATCTATAAATTGACAATAATCATTATTTAAAAATTGCTTATCTAAATGTTGACACACTTCATCATAGATATATGAATATACAGCACTTCGATCATTACCGTTTATCAAGTTTAGAACAGTTGTGAGTTCTTTTATAGTTTCTTTTTCTATATTTGGAATATGATAATCATTTTGATCAAAATGATTATCTATTATATAATCCAAGTATTTAATTTGCAGAGTTAATTTATTGCGCATACATATTTTTTTTATAGTTGGCCACATCTTTAATATCTCTTCTTTAGTATATTCTTGTTTGCTAGCAATTAACTTATTTTTATTAAAGATAAAATCTAATAACTTTATTAATATATTATTAGTTTCTTTTCTAGTATTATTATTTATATTAATTACTAATTTATTATTCTTTGTGGTTTTTATATGGTGTATAAATATTTGATAATTAATTAGTTTATCAAGTATTTTTAGCATATAATCTTAAACCTCCAAATTAGATTTATTATCATATTTTGTCTATTAATATTATAACATATAAAAAAACAATACATAGTATTGTTATTTATATATGGTGACCCGTACGGGATTTGAACCCATGTATGCATGCGTGAAAGGCATGTGTGTTAAACCACTTCACCAACGGGCCATAATAATTATGGCGCCCCCACTAGGACTCGAACCTAGGACCCTTTGATTAACAGTCAAATGCTCTAACCAACTGAGCTATGGAGGCATAATGCTCTTTAATATTAAATGATAAAGAGCTTTCTGTCAATATGGTTTAACTATTTTTTTAAATAATCTATAATATTAGTCTTGCCTTCTACTTGTAAAATATTAACACCTTTTTGGACTTTTATAAGCGTATAATTATCAACTTTAAAATTAACAATTTTACTAGTCTTAATATTCTTATTAGGGGCATCATAGATACTTTTATTAAAATTATTTGATAAGTCGACAGTATATACTTTTAAACTATCTTTAGTACCCATATAATTACTAATAGCTAAATTTAATGTCTGTGCATCTACTTTATCGAAATCATAAAAAATAACATAATATTTACTTTCTGGTCGATTAAATATTTCTCCTGCTAATATTTCATCATATTGGATAGTTTCTTCTGGTATAATATCTTCTTTTTCTTTTGAGCTAAATTTAATCTCACCAGTAATAATAGCTGTCATTAAATACATAAATAAAAAGAAAGCTAAGATATAAACTAAAATTTTTATATTATTTTTTATTTCCATATTTATTTGTTTCTTTTTCATTATACTTCACCTATAAAAAATTATAACATAAATCATAAAAAAATAGATACTTTTTTGTATCTATTTTACTACTGGTAATACACTTATTGAACCAGCAATCTCTAATAATTCAGTTTGATCTAATACCGAAGATACTAGATAATATTCAATACCACCACTAATCCAATTAACTGATGAATCCGATACAGCTCCAACCGTATCATTTAATAACATCGGTTCACCAAAAGTAGGAATAATTTGCATCTCTTCTTCATAACTAACTGTTTCTTCTATTAACATAAAGGGATTATCACCATCAAAAGTAAGTATAACTCTTTCCCCTTTATCCTTAGCTATTTTATCTTGACTAGATAGATGGGTATTATTTGGCATATATAGAGGATATATAATATCGTAAATAACAGTTACTTCTTTATCTTTATTTGGCACTTGATTATTACTCATATTTTCATTTAAACTAAAATATTTATCATCAAAGGTTGCTTTCATATCAACTGAATTAAATTTCATCTTAATTTGGGGATTGTTATTTTCATCTAAAACATGTACTTCTTTAAAATTTAATTTTTTATCTAAATATATTGATTGACTCAATAATTTGCGATTGTTTGGATAATTAACTTTGGTAGTAAAGACATAATAATTATCTTTTTCTTCAAATTTACGAGTCTTATCTTCTTTTATATCATTTAATAATGATTGTAATAAATATACTTGGGAATTATTATATGGCCATTCACTTTGAAATTTAAAACTTTTATTTAACGATGGTGTTAAAACATAGACGCCGTCTTTATTCTTTAATATTATTTGTTCATGGTTATTAGCAGTATTTTTTAAACTAACACGATATTGATTATTGTTTTCATATGAAACATTTATATCATATTGATAGACATCATCGTTATTAGTTATTTCCATTTCCCCTTCAAGATAATAACCTTTAACATTCCCAACTTTTTTATCTAAATCACGCAATGCATCCTTATCATTATATTTACCACAACCCACTAGAAAAAAGAACGATAATATTGAAAATACCAAAAATATTTTTTTCATAAATCCACCTCACTATTTTCTTTCAATAAATTATATGGTCGTATTTTTTTATTATTCATGAATAAATTCGATTTTTTTGTATATTATAAATATTGAAAAGGAGGATAAAAATGGAAACATTACAGCGTACAGCTTTAGCAATTACCATTATTGGAGCAATAAACTGGGGTCTTATTGGTATTTTTCAATTTGATTTGATAGCTACATTATTCGGAGGCATGGATACTGCTCTATCAAGAATTATCTATTCTTTAGTAGGACTTGCTGGTATTATAAATATAGGATTACTATTCTCAGATGATCATGAACACAGATAAAAAAGATACTTACTAAGTATCTTTTTTTATTATTCACTTATTATACGAATTTTTACTTGTTTAACTTTTGGTACATACGTAATTCGCAAATCATCACCGTATACGACAACATCTACCTCATGTTCACCTACTGTATAACCATTTAAATCAACATAAGCATATATACTACTAGTATCAAAGTTATCTAGAACCGTTTGCGCTCCTTTTAAGATAACAGAGATTACGGTATCGGCTTCGGATACTGCTTGAACAGCTAAGTTATTAGCTAAATTACGATGCTCAATTCTAACACCAGTTATTTCTTTGTTTACCTCATCAGCTAAGGTAACACTTACTTTAACATTAGATACCGAAATATAACGTACACCATTCGGTTTTTTAATCGTAATATTAAAATCTTTATTTTCTTTTAAGTCAGTTACATCTACTTCAATAGGAATATAATTTATTTGACCTAATGATTCTTCATCCCCATATACTATAGCTTCAACTTTATCGACATTGATTGATTCAATTGCTTTACCAAAGGAAACATTACCGACAGGTACTACTTTTATTGGTATTGTCTTACTAGGTGATGCAATAGTAATAGTAGCATTAACTTTAGCTGGCACTATTTCAACATCTATCCTATTACCGGCTTCATCATAAGCCAGTAAAGGTATATCATTTAAAACAGTGTCTCCCACATCTTTAGTAGTTAATTTTTCAATATCTACTAAAGCTTTTACTGAAGCTACTCTGTCTAATTTATATTGCGCTCCCTTAACAATAACTTCAGTTTTACTTAATTCTTTTTTAGCAATAAATAATTTAGGATCTAATTTATCTTGGTGTAATAAATCCATAGTTAGATCTTTTACAACTGATATTTTAGGATAAATTACAACAGTGGTAAATGATGGATCTAACTTATAATCAATAGAAGTTAATGGCTGTTTATAGCGGATACTTACTTTATGAGTACCTGGTTTAAGATCAGATAAATCAACTGTTACTTCTTGAACCGGTAATTGTTTTGCTAAATATAGATCTGATTTACGCCCAATTAAAGTAATATCAACCTTTTCAGGCAATCCCTCAACTACATAAGCTTCTTCATTATAGATAGCATTAACTGGTTGATTATATATTACTTCAGCACTACTTTCTAAAAATAAATTAGCTTTATTATCAACTATAAAGAATAATAACAATGATAATATTAATGAAATAAATATTAACGAATTCTTTTGGGTTAATATGTGTTCAAATCGAAATTTATTATCAGTAAATAAATCAGTAATAAAGATAATAGTCTTCGTAATTGGGGTAATAATTCTTTTATCAAATATTATCCACGCTTTATGAACACTATGTTTAATAGCTTTAACTAATTTCTTAACTATTCTGTTCATAATTATCTTCCTCTTCTATTACTTGTTCCTCTAAATCTTCAGGTTTAGGTCTAAGTTCATCAATAAGCATCATTCTAATATCTTCAATCGATAAATTATAATGCAATTCACCATCAACAGCTATTGATAAGCGACCAGTTTCTTCAGATACAACTAATGCTATTGCATCAGTAATTTCACTAATACCTAAAGCGGCTCTATGTCTAGTACCTAAACGACGACTAATCTTAGTATCGTTACTAGTAGGTAATACAGCACCTGCTGAAGTAATTCTATTACCTTGAATTATAGTAGCACCATCATGTAATGGATTCTTAGGAAAGAAAATAGCTATCAATAATTCACTAGATATATCAGCATATAACTTTTTAGATTTTTCAATATATTCATGTAAACTAACATCACGTTCAATAACAATTAAAGCTCCAATTCTCGTTTTTCTTAAATAATCTATTGCTTGAACTATTTCATATACCATTCTTTCACGTTCATCAACAGTTAAAACTTTATGCCTACCTAATAATTGACTTCTACCTAATTGTTCTAAAACATTTCTAATTTCTGGTTGAAAGATAATAATTAAAGCTAAAGGACCCCACATAATGATATATTCAAGGAACATACCAATAGTAACTAATCCTAATAGATCACTAATAACTTTAAGAATAATGATAAATACTATCCCTTTTATTAATAGAGTCATCTTTAAATTATTTCTAACACTCTTTAATATATAATAGAATACTAACCAAACTAAAGAAATATCGATAACTTTCTTTAAAATGACCCATATTTCACTTATTGTCATTAAATCACTCCATATTCTTTTTTATTATAACATGTATCTAAGAAAAAATCATTACTAAATGTATAGTAATGATTCTATATTTTATTATTATTTTTATTTTGCACAATAATCCAAATAACTCCAACCGCTATTAATATAATAGCAATTAATGCTAAAAATATATTTTGATTATTAATAATTTTGGCTATAGTATTATTAGCCGCATAATCTTTATCTGTAGCATAAGTTATATTTATGGTCTTAATAGCATTATCAGCACTTAATTTCCATGTATAGATATGATCTTTTTTATCGATACTATCAGCATTATTATTTATAACAGCATAAGGCACTTGAATATTAATCGTATTTATATTAATAGTACCACTAGCAGTAGTCTGTGATAAATAATTAGCTACAGCATTTATTCTAGTTTGTTTATTATTAGTAGTAACTTTAAATCTAGTAAATACTTCTTTAGCAATAGTTGAATTAGTATTAAAATCAGCAATATTATTAAAATCTCTTTTAACACTTACACCAGAAGTATTAGTATTGTATATTGGCACTTTAGTATATGAAAATAATTCTCCTATTTGATCTAGCGTATCGATAATATATTTTACTTGTTTCTGTTTAGTTTCGCCGTTTTCTTCTAAGACAACATTATTTTCAAGTCCAATTAATACTTCGCTAACTTTTAAATTATTATCAATACTAATATTATAACTAACTTCACAGCCAGTAAGAACTAATATAATAATACTTATAATACCTAATTTTATAATTTTAAACATTAATATCCCCTCTTTATTTTTCATTATACTTACTAGCAGCACTAATAAATGATAGAAATAATGGATGAGCTTTTATTGGACGGCTTTTAAATTCAGGATGGAATTGAACACCAATAAAATGTGGATGATCTTTTAATTCAATTATTTCTACTAAATTAGTTTGTGGATTAATACCTGAGAATACTATACCATTTTTTTCATATAAATCTTTATATTTATTATTAAACTCATAACGATGGCGATGTCTTTCAGCTATTAATTTTTTACCATAAGTTTTATATGCCAAAGTACGAGGTTTAAGACGGCAATCATACGCCCCTATTCGCATTGTACCTCCCATATCAATACCTTTATATTGATTGGGTAAATAATCTATGATTGGGTTAGTAGTATTGGGATTAAATTCAGTTGAATCAGCATCCCTTAATCCTAGAACATTTCTAGCATACTCAATTAATGCTAATTGCATACCTAGACATATACCAAATAATGGTATCTTCTTTTGGCGGGCATATTTAATAGCTAATACTTTCCCATCGATACCTCTATTACCAAAACCTCCTGGAATAAGAATACCATCAATTTTCTTTAACTGTTGTTTTATATTTGATCTATTTAAATTTTCAGAATTAATCCATGCTATATTAACTTTTGTTTTAAGATTAATACCTGCATGATATAAAGATTCTCTAAGAGATAAATAAGCATCTTCTAATTCAACATATTTACCAACAATAGCTATTGTTACCTCTTTTTCAACATTATTATATTTATTAATCAATTCTTCCCACTTTTTAATATCAATCTTACGATTAATTCTAAACATCTTACATATAATATTATCCATTTCTTGCGCATGTAAATATAATGGAACTTCATATAAGATTTTAAGATCAGGAAGAGCTATAACTTTTTCTTTAGGAATAGTACACATTTTAGAAATTTTTTCTTTTAAATTTTCGTGTATATCACGATCAGCTCTGAGAACAACGAAATCAGGAGTAATACCTAATCCCATCATTGTATTAACACTATGCTGAGTTGGTTTGGTTTTTAATTCGTGTGATGTGTTTAAATATGGTAGAAGAGTAGTGTGAATAAATATAACATTATTAAATCCTGCTTCTAACTTTACTTGTCTAATAGCTTCTAGAAAAGGTAATGATTCAATATCACCAACTGTACCACCTATTTCAATTATTTGAATATCTGGTTTCATAGCTTTAGAAGCCTCATATATATATTTTTTTATTTCATTAGTTACATGAGGTACTACTTGTACAGTTTGACCCAAGAAGTCTCCTTTGCGTTCAGCACTAAGTATTTTAGAATAAATCATACCAGTAGTTAAAGATGAGAAGCGATTTAAATTTTCATCAATAAATCGTTCATAATGACCTAAATCCAAATCAGTTTCAGTACCATCATCAGTAACAAATACTTCACCATGTTGATATGGACTCATTGTACCAGGGTCAACATTAAGATATGGATCAAACTTCTGAACAAAGACTTTTAAACCACGAGCTTTTAATAAAGCACCTAGCGAAGAAGCGGTAATTCCTTTCCCTAAACCAGATACTACTCCCCCTGTTACAAAAATATATTTTGTCATTATAATACCTCCCCATATTATAATTATAAAAGAAAAAAGCCCTCCATTTAGGGAGAACTTTAATCGGCTCTCTTTAAGTATAGCAAAAAATTTTTTCATATTCAATCCTGAAAATAATTTTATTTACACAATTTACTATACCCTTTTTATTCTGATAAGACTTCGATATCTTCATTAGCTGGTTTTTCAGTAGTTGGAGTTTCCACCTTTGGTATATCAGTAGGTGTGTTTTCAGGAACGGTTGGATTACCAGTTGGTGGAGTAACGTTAGCTGGACCTTCAGCTGGCATTGTTGGTTCCGGTACTGCTGGTGCTACTGGTTCTGGTGCTGCTGGTTCAATAGGTGTAGTAGGAGCGACCGGTTCAGGTGTTGTTGGTTCAATAGGTGTTGTTTCTACCATCGGTTCAGCTGGAGTCATATTAACAGGTTCTTCAACTGGGGTTGTTTCAATCATAGGTTCAATTGGTGTCATATTGGTTGGTTCTGGTGTTACTGATCCATTTGGAACTGGAGTTAATGGTTCTTCAATAGGTGTTGTTTCTACCATTGGTTCAGCTGGGGTCATATTAGTTGGAGCTGCAGGCATTGTAGGTTCAGTTGGAGCCATATTAGTTGGTTCAGCAACTGGTGCTGTAGCCGCTCTACCTAATTGTCCCATTGGATCATTTAGACCATTGTTCATCCCGCCAGTATTAAAAGATGGATTAGCATTAATATCAGTAACTGGCCCTTCATTTACTGCTTGACCTGTTGCCTCATTATTTTTGGCTTTCTTTCTTTTATTTGCTCTATCTGCTAAAAATCCAATCAATATTACTAACAATATTAATGCACCGGCAATTATATATATATAATTGTTTCCTGTTGACAACCCTGTAATATAATCTGTAATAGTCTTCATTATCTGTATCCTCCTTTATTATTAATATTAACATTAATAGCAAAAAAAAACAATAATAAAAATTATTGTTTTTCTTTATTTAGTTTATTCATTGAAACCCAAAGAAGAACTAAAACTAATACAATTGCGATTCCAATTATCCATATATAATAGTCGCTACCTGTAATAGTATCCCACAAATTAACGAAGAAATCTTTAATTGTATCCGACATAAATACCTTCCTCCTCTATTTTAATATTATCATTAAATATGACAAAAAACAACATTTTTTAATTGGTTTACATTTTCCTCACTGACAAGTTTTTTATCTCTTTTTTAATTAATATTGTAATACATTTTATATCATCTATTGCAAATGGACTTTTAAGATTAGTTATATCTATTATTTCTTTAAAAGATTTGGATCCCCCAATTTTGCATAAATTAATAAAGTCCTCCAATGCTTTTTGTTCATTATTTTTTCTTTCTTCATAGAAAGATAAAGCACATATAGCTGCTAAAGCATAATCAATACCATAAAAAGGCGTATCAATTCTATTTGTATCAATTTGCCATTCTATACCTTTATTAAAATATGGATGATCTTCATTTCTATATGGATAATACTTTTTACAAATATCTAACCAAATATTTTTTCTTTCTTGATTGCTTATACCGGGATTATCATATATAAAATTTTGAAATTCATCATAGGCTGACATATTTATTATTAATGATAAAATATTAGTTAAATGTTTAATTTTATATTTATAATCTTCTTTTCCAAAATATTTTTTTATGTGTGGATACATCAAAAATTCCATTGCTGTTGAATAGATTTCACATATATCAAATGTTGGCCATCTATTTTCATGGCATCTTAAATCTCTACTATAATAAAGTTGTAGAGCATGACCAAATTCATGATGAATAGAAGTAATATTATCATCTAATCCCATATATTTTTTTATAAATATAGGCATTTTATAATCTGGTAAAAAAGCAGTAAGACCAGTATTACTCTTATAAGGAGTATTATCTAAATTAATTAAACCATCTTTTATCATGGTATCAAACAATTTACCGCTTTCAATACAAACTGAGTTTAATATCTTAGAAGTTTTATTAATTATATCATCTATATTACCTATTACCTTTGCATTCCCATCAGCAAATAAATAAGCATTATCATAATATTTTAACGCATCTAAACCCAATCTTTGCCGTTGCATTTCTTTTAATTCGCCTATAATAGGTACAATATATTTCTTTACTTGATCTCTAAATATTTTTATATCTTCTTTTGTATAACCAATACGATTCATTTTAATATAACCTACTTGGCTATATGAATTAAATCCTAACCTAATAGCAATTTCTTGTCTTACTTTAATTAATTGATTTAATATATCATCAAGCTTTTCTTCTAAGGACATTAATATTTCAAATCGTTTATCATAAGCAGCCTTCCTTATATTTCGATCGTCAGATTGAAGATATTTATTTAATCCCGATAAATTTAATTTCTCACCATTAAAATTAAATTTTGTATTTATAATTAAACTTATATATTGCTTATACAATTCTTTTTCTTTTATTGTTAATTCGGCAATATTATCATTTAAAAGAGTTGATTCATTACTGGCAATTTCAAATAAACGACTACCAAATATTTTTATTAATTCATCTTTATATTTAGAATTTATAATTATCTTGTAATATTTTAGTTTCAATTTTTCCATCAAAGGTTCTAATTCACTCATATCTTTTTCGGTTTGTAAATTTTTTTCATCATTTATATTTAAAAGATATCTGATATAACTAATCCAATATAATGTAAGAAAATGATCTCTTATTTTGTTAATTTCGTCCATTAGTTTAATGACTTCTTCTAAACTGTTAGTAAGTTCCAAATTACCCAATAATTTATTAATCTTATTTAATTGTTTTAATATGTCATTTTTATCTATAACAATTTTTTTTATCTCTTCATAGTTTATATTCATAAAAGAACACTTCCTTATTTATATAATATCATGGTATTTTATATTGATAAACAAAAAAGACGTATATTACGTCTTATTTTATTTTATAATTTGGTGGAGCTGATGGGAATTGAACCCATGTCCGAAAACACAGATATCCAAACCTCTACAAGTTTAGTTAATTATTAATCTCACTATTAATTCTAAATTAACAAATAGAATTAATAGCCAGTATAGTTAATTTCGTTATATTCCCTATACAAAAATATAATATAGCCCGTATTATGAGCCTCTATTATTTCCTACAGGCAAAGAAATAGAGAGGCTTTACTGTTTAATTAAACAGCAAATGCAAATTGATTTTTTCCAGTTATTTCTGGTTTGCATTTAACGTATGCCTACGACTTGCCATCTAAATTCCATAATTTCCGTCGAAGCCTTATCAGCCCCATGCGTATAGATTATATCATATTTTAATAATTATGCAAGGTTTTTATATTTTAGAGCTGCTCTTAATTCACGTTCTTGTTCTCTTTTTTTAATTGATTCACGTTTATCATATTGTTTCTTACCTTTAGCTAATCCTAATAATATTTTAGCTTTATTATCTTTAAAATATAATTTCATAGGTATTAAAGTATAACCAGATAGTTGTAATTTAGCTTGTAATTTCATTATTTCATTCTTATGCATTAATAATTTTCGAGTGCGTGTTTCATGATGATTAAAATTACTTCCTTCATTATATTGATGGATAAACATGTTTAATAGAAATAGCTCATTGTTTCTAATAATAGCGTATGAATCATTTAAACTAGCGCTACCATTTCGAATCGACTTTATCTCAGTACCCATTAAAACAATTCCCACTTCATAAGTTTCGTCGATAAAATAATCGAATTTAGCACGTCGATTTAATATTTCTGTTACCATATTTATCACCTCAATCTTTATTTATTTTAGTTACCATAATAGTATCATCATAATTAGTTATTATACTACTATATTTAGTATAGTATTCTTCATACTTAGGAAGGATAGTGTTAGTTAGATTACTATAAGGTATTATTTTAAAATGACTCACTTTTCGATCATAATAAGTATATATTAA
The DNA here is from genome assembly GCA_046704245.1 of Bacilli bacterium. Lineage (GTDB taxonomy): Bacteria > Bacillota_I > Bacilli_A > RF39 > UBA660 > UBA660. The sequence continues at coordinate 18,342 of JBJKSD010000038.1, read as the reverse complement.
GGAAGCTTCAATATCAGAATAACTGATTGTTGTTTGATCATTAGTTACCTTCTTTTTAATGTTAACAGAGGCCATCATACCAGTCAATTTAGATACTGTATCTTGGGCTGAAATAAAATTACCTAATGAATATATTACTACGGTATTATTTATTATTTTAATAGGTTCTATAACGTGAGGATGATGCCCAATAATAATATCGACACCTAAACTTGATAAATATTCAGCCATTTCTTCTTGTTCAGGGCTAGGAGTATGAACATATTCATTCCCCCAATGCATCGATACCATAAGAATATCTACTTTATCTCTTACTCTTAATATATCAGCTTTTACTTTTTTCTTATCATATACGTTAACATAATATTCTTTACCAATTGGTACTTTTATGCCATTAGTTAAAGTGGTATATGCTAGTAAAGTATAAGAGATATTATTTTTAGTTTTTATATTTAATTCTTGGCGATCTTTTTCACTTGGATAAGAACCAGCTACCATTACATCTTTACTAGCCCAATAAGCAAGGGAATGAGTAATAGCTCTTTCCCCACGATCTAAAGTATGATTATTAGCTAGTGATATTAGATTAAACCCAGCATCTAACATCGCTTCCCCTATTTCATCAGGGGAATTAAAAGTGGGATAAGTTGATAATCCTATTTCTTTACCACCTATAATTGATTCTTGATTATAGAATGCTAAGTCATATGGTTTAACTATTGGTTTGATATAAGTCAACATCTTTTTAAAATCATATGTACCATTACTATATGCGTCTTTATATACTGCGCCATGAATTAGAGCATCGCCAACCATTATTAAACTTAAATTATATTCTTTATCTTTCTTTATAACAATATGAGAATCATTAGTATTGGGCTTAAAATTAATATTTATAATACTTAATATTAACCCAATAAATATACCCAATATTATAAATGCTGATTTTCTTATTTTTAAACGTCTATGCTTTTTAATATTAATCACCTATTTCACTATCTCAAAAGTAATATTTTGTTCTTCTTTAGAAGCAGCTATAACTTTAACTTTAATGGTATCACCTATACGATATCGCTTCTTAGTTCTTTCACCAATTAAACTTAATGATATTTCGTCATAAGTATAATAATCGCCTTTCATATCATTGACATGAACTAAACCTTCAATTAAATTATCTAGTTGAATAAATAATCCAAAATTCATAACTGATGCAATAATACCTTCAAATTCTTCACCAATATGCTCAGTCATATATTCAGCCATCTTCATACTAGTTACTTCTCTTTCACAATCAACTGAATCTTGTTCTTTTATTGAAGAATGTTCACATAATGGTACTAATTTGGTATGCCAATATTTTTTGGTTTCATTATCTAATTGTTTATTAAAAATATATGTTCTAAGTAAACGATGAACAGTAGTATCTGGATACCTTCTAATTGGTGAAGTAAAATGGGTATAACATGTACTTGCTAAGCCATAATGGCCCTTATTTTCAGGCGAATAGATAGCTTTTTTCATACATCTTAATAATAGATTAGATAAAATTCCAAATTCTTTCTTATCGTGAAGATAATCTAATATTTGTTGAATAGTTTTAGGATGAATATCTTTTGGTTTACCTTTAACACTATATCCTAAAGTACTAATAAAAGTTAAGAATGATCTAATCTTTTCTTCACTAGGATATTCATGTATACGATAAACAAAAGGTAATTCCATAAAGTAAATGTAACTAGCTACAGCTTCATTAGCAGCTATCATAAAGTCTTCAATTAAGTTTTCTCCAACACCACGATATCTTTTAGATATAGCTAATGGTTTACCCTTATCATCTACTTCTATTTTAGCTTCTTCAGTATCAAATTCAATATAACCTCTTTTTAATTTAAATTTTCTTAAAATATCAGCTAATAATTTCATTTCTTTTAAAGTATTAACAAAAGGTTCATAACCTACTACTATTTTATCTTGTTCTAAGATTTGATTAACATCCTCATAAGTCATCCTCTTTTTAGAGTTAATAACACTTTCAAATATATCATATTTAATCGTTTTACCATTACTATCTATTTCCATTTCACATGTAATTGTTAAACGATCTACATTTTCATTTAGAGAGCAAATACCATTAGATAAAGTATGAGGCAACATTGGTATAACACGATCTACTAAATAAACACTAGTACCTCGATCATATGCTTCTCTATCAAGAGCAGTATCTTCTTTAACATAGAAACTAACATCTGCAATATGCACTCCAAGTAAATAATTACCATTATCTAATTTCTTTAATGAAATAGCATCATCTAAGTCCTTAGCATCAATACCATCGATGGTGAAGATTTCTTCATTACGTAAATCTTTTCGTTTTTTTATTTCATCGGCACTTACTTCATTAGATATTAATTCAACCTCTTTTTGAACTTCTTCATTAAATTCATCATTGATATTATATTTATGCGCTATCGATAGAATATCGACCCCAGGATCATCTTTATGTCCTAAAATTCTAACAATTTCACCTTTATATCTATTTTTACCCAAATCATCTGTTATTTTAACTATAACTTTGTGACCAGCTACAGCTCCTTTAGTCTTATCTTTATCAATACTAATATTTAGTTTTACTTTATTATCATCTAATTTAATATATCCTTTATTATTTTTTATATAATATTCACCAACAAGATTTTGTAATTCTCTGGTAAGTACTTTAACAATGCGTCCTTCTTGATGTTCTAACCCTTTATCAGAAATTATTTCAACAGCTACAACATCATTATGAATAGCACCATTTAAATTCTTATATTCAATAAAGATATCATTTTCTTCATCGGGTAATTCAACAAATCCAAAACCTCTTCTATTGATTCTTAAAATACCCTTACGTAAGTGACTCTTATTAAATAACATATATTTATTTTTGTTAGTATGATAAACGGCTGACTCTTTTTCTAATTCATTCATCGCTTTCATTAACTCTTGATATTCTTCTTTAGTAGTTAATCCTAAACGATTAGCTATCTCAGTTATATCTAGAGCCTTATCACTATCTTTTAAAATATCTAATACTTGTTCTTTCATTATCCACCAACTTCTATCTAGCTTATATCTCTATTATAAAATAAAAAAGACTTTAATATAAGTCCCTTTTTTTAAAATGATAACACTAATGATATTATAAAGAATAAAATTCCTAATATCATAGTAAATCTACTAATAAATAATTCAGCTCCTCTTTCTTTACGATTTTGGAAAAGTTCGGCATTACCACCCATCATAAGATTAGAGGCGCTTTCAGCTTTTCCACTTTGAAGTAGAACAATCATTATTAATAAAATTGATATGATCATTAAAATATTGGGCATTATATCAGCAATAGCAATAAAATAAATTGGCATATTATCACTTCCTACCTCACTAATTTATCACATTATCTAACTATTTGCAAATAAAATCATCGTATAACTATTATATACCAAAATAGTAAATACATGAGGGTAATAAAGATCGATGGAAAAATATATGTAAAAGTAAATAAATTACGTTGTCTTTTAACTGGATATATCATCATAATGGTAAACGCTAAGCCAAGATATGCTAAAGCTATACAATCGTTATCATAAAAATCATATATTCTTTTACTAAATAATAATATATCACCAATTGCTAGTATTACAAAATTAATAATATTACTACCAATAATATTTGCATACGCTAAATTATAACTACCTATTTTAATAAGGGCAAAGACTGATACCATTTCTGGTAAACTAGTTGTAATACCTAGTAATGAAGCTCCAATAGCACTAGATGAAAAATGGGGATAATTAATAGTTATTTTATTAGCACTATAAGTTAGAAGAACACTAATAATAACCATTATTATACTAGTAAATAAAAATTTATATCCAACATTTTTTTCGTGTATGTCATATTCTATTCCTTGCTCACCGATATCAAACTTAGATATAACCATCAAATATATTAAGAAACTTAAAATAATCATAATGGTAGGAATACCAATACCATATATTCCTCCAATAAAATCACCAGTAAAATAAGAAATAATAACAATATAGATATAGATTAATACAAAATGAGAAGCTAAGTAATGGGGTGATATTTTATTCATAAAGCGTTTCTTAAGATAAATAATATCAAAAAAAACAATAATAAATATATTAAATAGATTACTACCCAATATATCTCCTAAAGCTAAACTAGGATTCTTTAAAGTAATGCTAGATATACTGGTAATTAATTCCGGTAAACTAGTTACTCCAGCTAATAATATACCACCAATAATCATGCCCCCAAAGTTAGTCTTTTTATCTAAAACATCAGCATAATATGATAATTTAATACTGATAAGTATAGTTACAATAGCTATCAATAAAAACAATATTATGTCCATTTAATCACCCATATTTTATCTTATGAGTAAGGATATAATATTATTTTTATTTATGTTTATTTAATTAAATGATTATTCTACTAAATTCAACATTGATAATAAATTATTACTATCAATAGAAGCTCCTCCTATTAATACACCATCGACATTATCAATATCGATAATTGATTTAATATTATCTTTATTAACACTTCCACCATATAGTACTCTAATATTAATTTGATATTTATTATTAATATAATCTTTAATAAATTGCATTACTTCTCTTATTTCATCACTAGTTGGTGTTTGTCCACTACCAATAGCCCATATAGGTTCATATGCCATAATAATATTGTTAGTTATATTAAGATCTTTTAAACATGCTTCAAGTTGAGTTTGAATGACTGTCGAAGTTTTATTAGCTGATCGTTCTTCTAAAGTTTCACCAACACATAAAATAGGTAGCATATTTTGATTTAAAATAGCTTTTATTTTCTCATTAATAAACTGATTATCTTCTTTAAAAATTAAACGCCTTTCACTGTGCCCCACAATAACATATTCAACCCCAATTGATTTTAATTGAACTGGTGAAACTTCTCCCGTATAACTACCCTTTTCTAGATTAAAGACATTCTGAGCCCCTAATTTAAATTGATACCCTTTAAATAAGGTTAAATAGGGAAAAGAAGGACATATAATAACTTCTAACTGATCAGTTATTTTATCTTTAATATTAGTTAAATAGCTATTTGCTTCTGCTAACGTAAGATTCATCTTTAAGTTAGCAACAATTATCTTTTTCATCATATCATTCCTTTACTTATCGCTAATAATTTTAATACCAGGTAATTCTTTACCGGCTAATAATTCTAATGTTGCTCCTCCACCAGTTGATACATGATAAAATTCATCTTGATACCCAAATTTATTTACAAAAGCGGCACTATCGCCACCACCAATAATCACTTTAGCTGTTGACCTAGCTAATACTTCACACAATTGTTTAGTGCCAGTATTAAATTTATCAAACTCATATACTCCCACTGGACCATTCCATATGACTGTTTTAGCATTACTTAAAGTGTTTTTAAATAAAGCTATCGTTTGAGGTCCAATATCTAACCCCATTTCATTATAATTAATCTTATCAATATTAACTATCTTACTACTAGCATTTGGTGAATATTCTAAGGTCACATTAATATCGATAGGTAAAACTATTTTATCCTTATAACTAGTTAATATTTTTTGACAGAAAGCAATTTGATTTTCTTCTAATAAAGATAGACCAATATTATAACCAAGAGCTTTTAAGAATGTAAAACACATACCGCCACCAATTATTAACTTATCAGCTATTTTTACTAAATTATCAATTACTTCTATTTTATCGCTTACTTTAGCACCGCCCATTATTACTATAAAAGGTCTTGCCGGGTTATCAATAACTGGTACCATTTTATTTAATTCTTTTTCAACTAATAAACCAATACCGCTTGGTAAATTAGATGCAATACCTACATTAGAAGCATGGGCACGATGACTAGTACCAAAAGCATCATTTATAAAAAGATCACCTAGTGAAGCCCAATATTTACCTAATTCAATATCATTAGAACTTTCTTTTTCACCATCTAAATCTTCATATCTAGTATTTTCTAATAATACTACATCACCATCACTCATACTATTAATAATTTCTTCTACTTCTTTACCTCCAGTATAAGGTATAAATTTAACATTTATATTTAATAAGGTACTTAAATGTTCACTAATTGGTTTTAAACTGTTTTTTACTTTGTCTTCTTCAGTTTTTATTCGCCCTAAATGTGATAATAAAATAGCTTTACCTTTATTTTCAATAACATACTTAATCGTAGGTAAACTTTCTTCTATTTTATTATCATCAATAATATTATTATTTTCTATTGGAACATTAAAATCACATCTAATAATTACTTTTTTGCCACTTAAATTATAATCATTGATTGTCTTTTTCATATATCCTCCATATGTTATTAGTATATCATTAATAAATTAAAAGATAAAGACAATAAAAAACTGCTAAAGCAGTTATTTATTTAATTCCATAAAATATTTAGCTGTTCTTAACATTTGAGCACTATAACCCATTTCATTATCATACCAAGCTATTACTTTTACTACTTGTTCACCATTAACTTCTAAGATATTAGTACTTAATCCATCAACTAATGCTCCATAAGTAGTACTAATACTATCACTTGATACAACTGGATCAATAGTAAATTGTAAGGTCTCATTACTATTATTTTTAAAAGTATTGTTTATTTCGTCAATTGTTGTATTCTTTTCTAATTGTAAGGTAAGGTCAATAACTGAACCATCAGTCACAGGAACACGCAATGCTATTCCATCTAATTTGCCATTTAATTGAGGTAATACTAATCCAATAGCACTAGCAGCACCAGTTGAAGTAGGTACAATATTAGCAGCTGCTGCTCTACCCCTTCTAGATGTTATCCCTTTACGATGAGGAATATCTAATATGACTTGATCATTAGTATAAGCATGAACAGTGGTCATATAACCATGTTTAATTTTAAAATTATCATCTAATACTTTAAGAACTGGCGCTAAACAGTTAGTAGTACAACTAGCTGCTGAAATAATCTTTTCACTACCATCTAAAGTATGGTCATTAACATTATAAACAATAGTCTTAACATTGCCCTTAGCAGGTGCTGATATTAATACTTTTTTAGCTCCAGCATTAATATGAGCCATAGCTTTTTCTTCTGAAGTAAATATACCAGTACATTCAAATACTAAATCAATATTTAAATCTTTCCATGGTAAATTATTAGGATCTTTTTCAGCATAGATCTTAATTTTTTTATCTCCTACTAATAGATAGCCATCTTGATAACTAATTTGATCTTTCTTATAAATACCATGATTAGTATCATATTTTAATAGATATGCTAATTGTTCAGCATCTGTTAAATCATTAATTGCTACTATCTCAAAGTTAGAATCCCCTTCCATTAAACGGAATAATACTCGACCAATTCTTCCAAAACCATTAATTGCTACTTTCATTTCTATTCTCCTTTTTTATTTTTTTATAAATAACCTCCACCAATAAATTCTCTAAGTAATGAATCTTTGGGCACATCATCATCTGGTATAGGTAAAAAGTTATCTAAAAATTTTATTATTTTACGGGCTTCATCATAATATTTTGAATCTTGTTTAATTGAAAATAATAGTGGTTCAACATAAGCTTTCAAAACATTTATTTCATAAATTAAAGCGGTATTGAAGACAACATCAGCATCATCTTGAAAAGGAAAAACATATTTTTCTTCGCCTTCTCTTACTTGGGCCCAATGTTCCATAGTATCCAATGGATCATTACCCCTAGTACGATTATCTCTAACCATTCTTCTTAATTTTCTTACTAAAGCAGTTGAAATACGGTTATGATTATCAATATTTAAAACAGTTAAAGGACTAATATATATTTTATACTTATTAGTTCTTGGTACCGAGGTTGTTAATTTTTCATTTAAACCATGTAATCCTTCTATAATTAGTATATCATTTTTTTGCAGTTTTAATTTGGTTCCAACAAATTCTTTTTCACCAGTAATAAAATTATATTTAGGTAAAGTTATTGCTTCGCCACTTAATAATTTGGTTAAATGATTATTGAATAGTTCTATATCTACTGAATCAATTGATTCATAATCATACTCACCAGTTTTTGTTTTTGGGGTATCAACTCGATTAACATAATAATCATCGATACCAATAGGAGTAGGGTTTAACCCCTTACTTTTTAAATATAATGCTAATTTATGAGCCATAGTTGTTTTACCCGATGAAGAAGGACCTCCTATTAAAACCACCTTAATTATTTCTCTCTTATTATATATATCTTCAGCTATTTCATATAATTTATTATTTTGATTGGTCTCTGAAATGCTAATTATTTCAGCAGCAGTTCCCTCTACAACTTTATTATTTAAATCAATTACATTATTAATACCAATCGTTTTACCCCATTCATCAAATGCCCTAAAAACATCAAATAATTGTTGATGATGAACATATTCGGGTATAATATCCGGATTATAAATAGTAGGAAATCTTAAAACAATACCATTAGGTTTGATATAGGTTAACTTAAAATTCTTTAAATAACCTGTACTCAAAGGCATTTCACCAAAGAAATAATCATATAAATTATCAAATTTATATAATGTAACATTAGTTTGAGTTAGAAAATCTAGATTACCAACTTTATCTATTCTGCCATTTTCTTCATAATAATCCATAGCATCTTTTCTTGTAACGGTTATGCGTTCAAAAGGTATATTTTTATCAACTAATTCATGCATTTTATCTTCGATAGTCTTAATAACATCTTCATCAATATCTCCTATTATTTGGCAATATATACCTTTATCAATAGAATGTTCAATAATTATTTGCGTAGGATAACCTAATATATCTTTAACAGCTTTAATAAGTAAATATTTTAGACCTCTTATATAAACTTCATTACCATCTATATTACTTAGATCCACAAATTCTATCATACATGGTTCTATTATTTTATAATTTAATTCTTCTACTGCATTATCTATTTTAACAGCGATTATATCATATTTAAACTGTTGTTGATATTCTTTAACCAAATCTAAACAGGTAGTGCCTTTAGATATTTCTTTTTCACTACCATCAATAAAGTGTACTTTAATCATGTCGTTCATCAAATCGCCCCTTTAGTATATACTTATATTTTATCAGACCATAAATATTTTGTCACACAATTCCCTTCATATTTTACACCAATTTGAATTATTATAATTATAGGTGATATAAATGAATTTAGCTCCAATAGTAATAGAGCGTTCAAACTATGGCGAAAGAGCTTATGATATATATTCTAGACTTTTAAAAGATCGAATAATCATATTAAGTGGGGAAATAGATGATGTTTTATCTAATAGTATCATTGCCCAACTCCTATATTTAGATTCATTAAATCATGAAGATATTCATTTATATATTAATAGTGCTGGTGGTTCTACTAGTGCTGGTATGGCTATCTATGATTGTATGAACTATGTTAAGAGTGATATTTCAACCATCTGTATTGGGATGGCTGCTAGTATGGCCGCCTTTTTACTGTCTAGTGGTGAAAAAGGCAAACGATATGCTTTACCTAATAGTGAAATAATGATTCATCAACCACTAGGTGGTGTTCAAGGCCAAGCAGTAGAAATAAAGATAGCTGCTGAACGCATTTTAAAATTAAAAAGTAAATTAAATGTGTTATTAGCTAAAAATACTAATAAGTCGATTGAACAGATAGATAAAGATACAGATCGTGATTATTTTATGGACGCTAACGAATCATTAACATATGGTATTATTGATAAAATATTATAAATAGATATATTAATTTACTTCTTTACATTCAAAATATTAGTTGGTATAATTATCGTAGAATAAGGAAGTGAATATATGAAGAAGTTATTAGTAATCATATCTATTTTTTTATTAGCTGGCTGTGGTGGTAAAAGTGATGCTGAATATTTAAAAGAATATAATGCTATTGAAAAAGATATGGTAAAGGCTAGCAAAGTATTTATGCAAAATAATCCTAAGTTAGTACCAACTGGAAAAAATATTTACTCAATTAAATTAGATAATCTATATATCGGCAACTATATAACTAATAAGTTTAAAGATCCTAAAACCGATAAAGAATGTAGTAAAGATAATTCGTATGTTCATGTCAAAACAGCAGATGGTAAATTAACTTATACGGCTTATCTAGAATGTGGAGATTATAAAACAAAATAAAAACAAGATTAACTCTTGTTTTTATTTTTAATCTTTTTAACTATATCTTTTATCTTTCTAAAGCGGTGATATAGCCCCGATTTAGTTATTTTGGTACCTGTTTCTATAGAAATAATATCACTTAATTCTTGTAATGAACTTTCTGGATATTTTAAGCGATATTCACAAACTTCTTTAGTCTTATCATCTAATAGAGATAAATCCATATTTTCTTTGATATAATTTATATCATTTACTTGTTGTTCAGCCGTATTTATTGATTTATCAATATTAGCTTGTTCACAATTATTTAAACGATTAGTCATATTCTTATGATCACGATATATTCTAATATCTTCAAAATATAATACTGCTTGAGAAGCATTAATCATTCGTAAAAAATCACTAATCTTCTCTGCTTCTTTAATATATATCATATATCCTTTATCTCTTTTAAAAATACGACTATTAAGATTATATTCATTAAGTAACTCTTTTAAAAAATTAGCTTGTTCTTTCTGGGATAAAGAAAACTCTAAATGATAACGAGCGGTCTTGGGATCATTAACGCTACCATTAGATAAAAACATTCCTCTAAGATAAGCTCTCCTTTCTTCATCATCACTAATAATATAATCTTGAGGATTAATTAAATAACGATGTTCTTCATCAATAATGGATAAATCTTTTAGAATATTATCTACCTTATCAGATATTGATAATATATAAACATTATGTCTTTTTAAATTAGTTTTTCTTACAGTAATAGTACTAGTAAGATCATATAAATCTTTTAATAATTTAAAGATTCGTCTAGCTACTGAAGCATTTTCCGTTGATATATTTAAGATACCATTATCGATAGCCATATTATTTCTAATAAAAGCTGATAATTCTGCAATATTTTCGGACTTACTATTATCTACTTTAGTTATTTCATTCTTAATTAGAGTGGAAAATGACATTATCATTCCTCCTGTTCTATTATATAAGAAAATATTAAGAAGGCTGTACGCATAGGATCATGACGTACCATCTTCTCTTCACTGATAACTACTAAATTTTCTTTTATGATTCTTGTATTAATATTTTCAGCATCAAGTAATACTTCTTCACTTTGTTCTAATTCTTTATAACGTTTTAATATTTCAGTATCAACCTTCTTAGTATTAGCAATAACAACATCTAAGAATTCCTGACCAATATATTTATCTAACACATTGATATAATCACTAACCTTAAAACCATCGGTTTCACCATGTTCAGTCATAATATTACAAATATACATTTTCTTAGCCTTAGAATTAATTATAGCTTTCTTTATATTATCACATAAAATATTAGGTATAACACTAGTATATAGACTACCGATACCTAAAATAACTAAATCTGCTTCCATAATAGCATCTATTACTTCAGGTACTACTTCAGGTTCTTCTTTATAATATATTTTTCTAATTTCTTTTCCTGCTTTAGTAATATGTGATTCACCTTCGATGATCTCACCATCTTCAGTTTCAGCCATTAAAGTTACACAATCTTCGGTAAGAGGTAATACTTTACCTTTAAGGTTTAATACCTTACTAAGAGAACTAATAGCATCAACCAAATTACCATTTATATCTAATAAAGCTGTTAATAATAAATTACCAATTGGATGACCATTTAAATCACTAGTTGTTTGAAAACGATATTGTAATAAATCTTGAAGTATCGGTTCAGCTTCTGATAAAGATATCATAACATTTCTTAAATCACCAATAGCTGGTATATTAAACTCTTTTCTTAAACGGCCTGTTGAACTATCATCATCAGATACAGTAACAACAGCAGTTATATCAAGAGGAAATTCTCTTAATCCTTTTAGTATTACTGATAGACCAGTTCCACCACCTAATACTACTACTTTTTTATTCATACTTCTATCACCACTATCTATATTATACAATTTATGACTAAAAAACAACCAAAAGGTTGTTTTTATTGTATTAAATCTTTAATAGTAGCCATGGCAGCTTTAGCACCTTCAGCTGTGGCAGTAACTATCTGATATAATTCTTTTTTAATAACATCGCCACAAGCATAGATATTTTTAATAACTGTACGTTGATTTTCATCAACTATTATATAACCTTTATCATCTGTTATATGAAGACTCTTAACCATATCAGATACTGGTTCAAAACCAATATAAATAAAGACACCAGCACATTTAATATTATCTTTGTCATTAGTAGTGTTATTAATAATATCAATACTATCTAATTTATGATCTTTTTCATTAAATTTAGTAATTTCTGTATTAAATTTTATTTCTATTTTAGAATTATTTAATACCTTATCTTGAGCTATTTTATCGCCAGTAAATTTATCGCGGCGATGAATAATAGTTACTTTCTTACAGAAATTAGCTAAATATAATCCTTCTTCTAAGGCGCTATTACCTCCACCTACAACTACTACTTCTTCATCTTTAAATAGTGGTCCATCACATATAGCACACCAGCTAATACCGCTACCACTTAATCGATCTTCATTTTCGACTCCTAATTTTCTAGGTCTTCTACCAGTAGCAATAATAACAGCTCTACTAACTAATTCTTCAACATCAGTTTTAACAACACATAAATCGCCATCTTTTTTTACTTCTAAAACATTACCATAGCGATATTCGATCTTTAAATTTTGCGTTTGTTGAAACATACGCATTGCTAAATCTGGTCCATTGATCATTTCTGCCCCAGGATAATTTTCCACTTTAGCCGTTCTATTTATTTGGCCTCCTGGAGCACTAGCTTCTATCATAACAACGTTTAAATTAAAACGCTTAAGATATATAGCGGCACTCATTCCTGCCGAACCAGCCCCTATTATAATTACATCAAAATTGTATTTCATGTCTATTATCTCCTTCGTGATATAAATTACTAAAACGAGACCCTCTTCTTCTTATCATCAATATAATTAAACCAATTATAAATAAAATTATAGATACTAATTGAGCTACTCGATAACCATGCCACATTAAACTATCAGTTCTAAGGCCTTCAATAAAGAAACGTCCTACTGAATACCACATTAAATATATAGCTGTTAGTTCACCAATCTTTATATAGCGATAATTACGATATAATATTAAACCAATAAAACCAATAAAAGACCATAATGATTCATATAAAAAAGTGGGATGATAATATTTACCATATATATTCATACCTTCAATAATAAAATTAGGAAGATGTAAATTCGCTAGATAAGTACGTGTCACTTCATAACCATGAGCTTCTTTATTAAAGAAATTACCCCATCTACCTATGGCTTGACCTAATATTAAACTAATAGATACAATATCTAACATTCTAAAAGTATTTACTTTATAACGTATAGTATAAATAATAACCCATAGAACGCCCGCTATAATAGCACCATGGATAGCTAGGCCTCCTTCCCATACTTTAATAATATCGATAGGATTACTTTGATAATAACTTAAATTAAATAAGACATAATATAATCTTGCTCCTATTACTGCTATTGGAATACCCCAGAACAATAAATTGACGATAAAGTCATCTAAGATATTATGCTTTTTACCTTCATTTATTGCTAATATACCACCAATAAAAAGAGCTATAAAGATTAATACTGAATACCAGTATATTTGGATAAAACCTAAATCTAATGCTATTGCATTCATATTATTTCACCTCTTTTTAATATTGGTTTGATAATCATATATTCCATTATAATATTCATAGCTGAAATTAATAAAGCAATAAGGAAAGCCACCCATATACCATGTAATTCAAAATGACTACCTAAGATAAAATCAGCTATTTTTAGGATAAAGACATTAACAAATGGATAGAAAAATCCTAGGGTGAGCCCCGTAATCGGTAGCGTTAATAATACAATAATAGGTTTAATAGTAATATTTAAGATGGAAATAATAAAGGTTGCTAATAAAGCATATAGACCATAATAAGCATTATCTATATATAAAGATTTAAATAATAAAGATACTGATATCAATACTAAGGTATGACCAAATAAATACATGATCCATTCAATAAAACCATTTATTTTTAATTGATTATTATGAATAACAACTATTTTCATATAATCACCTCTAATATATTATAGAAGATTTTTGAGAAATTGCCCGGTATAAGAATTTTTATTTTGACCTATTTCTTCAGGAGTTCCACAAGCGATAACTTGACCACCTAAGTCTCCTCCTTCGGGCCCTAAATCAATAATATAGTCACTTACTTTAATAACATCAAGGTTGTGTTCAATAACCACTACTGTATCATTATTATCTACTATTTTCTGTAAAATTGCAAGTAATCTTTTGACATCATCAGTATGTAACCCAGTAGTAGGTTCATCTAAGATAAATAAAGTTTTACCGGTTGGTCTTTTCTGTAATTCTTTAGCCAACTTAACTCTACTTGCTTCACCACCTGATAAAGTAGGTGCTCCTTGACCTAATTTAATATAACCAAGTCCAACATCATGAATTACTTGTAACTTATGTTTAATGGTTGGAATATTTTCAAAGAATGCTAAAGCTTCATCGACCCGCATATTTAAAACATCGTTAATATTTTTACCTTTATATTTTATTTCTAAGGTTTCTTTATTATACCTAGTACCATGACAAACTTCACAAGCCACATAAACATCTGGTAAGAAGTGCATTTCTATTTTTTTAACCCCATCACCATTACATGCTTCACAACGTCCACCTTTAACATTAAAGGAAAATCTACCTTTATTATAGCCTCTTATTTTTGCTTCTTTAGTCGATGCAAAAACATCTCTAATACCATCAAATACTCCTACATAAGTAGCGGGATTACTTCGTGGTGTTCGCCCTATTGGTTCTTGAGTAATATTGACTACTTTATCAATATTATCTAAACCTTTAATCTTTTTATGTTTACCCGGTTTGGTTTTACTAGTATAAAGACTATTAGTAATACCTTTATATAATATTTCATTAATTAAAGTACTTTTACCACTACCAGAGACACCAGTAATACATACAAATTTACCTAAAGGAATCTTAACATCGATCTTTTTTAAGTTATTTTCTTCCGCCCCAATTATCTCGATATATTTATTAATACCTTTTCTTCTTTTATTAGGTACTTCAATTCTTTTAATACCACTTAAATATTGACCAGTAATACTATCTTTATTTTGCATTACTTCTTTGGGAGTACCCATAGCTACTACTTTACCACCTTTATCACCAGCACCTGGCCCGATATCTATCAGATAGTCAGCTGATAACATAGTTTCAGTATCGTGTTCTACTACTATTAAAGTATTACCAATATCACGCATACTAAGTAAAGTATTAATTAATTTTTGATTATCACGTTGATGTAATCCAATACTAGGTTCATCTAAAACATATAGTACTCCAGTTAAACGTGAACCTATTTGAGTAGCTAATCGAATACGTTGTGATTCACCACCTGATAATGATCCAGAACTACGATCTAAAGTTAAATACTCTAACCCAACATTTATTAAAAAATTTAATCTTTCTTTTATTTCTTTAATTACTAAATAAGATATTTCTGTCTGTTCTTTAGTTAATTTTAAATGATTAAAGAAATCCATTAATTGTCTAATATTAAAAATAGTAAGTTCATATATATTTTTATCTCCTATTAATACTGATAAAATACTATTAGCTAATCTAGCTCCATGACAAGTTGGACATACTCCTTCACGCATATATTGTTCAATCCAATAACGGACGTATTCATTTTTAGTTTCTAAATAACGACGTTCTAGATTACTAATAACGCCTTCAAAATAACCATTAGTACTATAAGTATTACCATTTCTTGAGGTTGAGGTAAAATGCATCTTATCTTTACTACCATATAAAATAATATTTAATTGATCACGAGTTAAATCTTTTATTTTTCTATCCATATCGATGTTATATTTCTTACAACAAGTTTTTAAACGTTGATAATAGATACTTGAAGCATCAGAACTATTAAAAGTAGTAATAGCTCCTTCATTAATACTTAAATTTTTATTAGGAATAACTAGATTTTCATCTATTTCTAATTTAAAACCTAATCCCTTACAATCAGGGCATGCTCCATATGGTGAATTAAAGGAAAACATACGTGGTTCTAATTCTGGTAGGGAGAAATCACAATAAGGACACGCAAATTGTTCGGAAAATAATATTTCTTTATCACCAATAATATCGACTAATACTTTACCTTTAGATAATTTAACAGCTGTTTCAATAGCTTCAGTTAATCTAGCTCTAATATCTTCTTTCAATACTAAACGATCAATAATAACATCAATACTATCTTTTTTATTCTTTTCTAAATTAATATCATCACTTAAATCATATGTTTCATTATTAATACGCACTTTAATAAAACCTTCACGGCGAAGATTATCCAATAGATCTTTATGCGTACCTTTTTCACCTCTAACAACAGGAGCATAGATAATTAATTTAGTACCTAAATCATATTCTAATATCTTATTGACCATTTCTTCAACACTTTGACTAGTTATAGGAATCTTATGGATAGGACAATAAGGTATACCTATACGAGCATATAAAAGTCTTAAATAATCATATATTTCAGTTATAGTACCTACTGTTGAACGAGGATTCTTACTAGTAGCTTTCTGATCAATACTAATAGCAGGACTTAATCCTTCAATACTATCAACATCTGGTTTTTCAGTATTACCTAAAAATTGACGAGCATAAGCACTTAATGATTCCACATAACGACGTTGTCCTTCAGCATAGATAGTATCGAACGCTAAACTACTCTTACCACTACCAGAAACGCCAGTCATAACTACTAACTTATTCTTAGGAATGGCTATATCTATATTTTTTAAATTATTCTCTCTTGCACCTTTGACAATAATTTTATCCATAGTATCACTTCTTTCGAATATTTATTATAACACATAGATTAATAATAAAAAGTTTTATTGTTCACTCTTTAATTCAAATAATATATCTCTTAATTCCATAGCTCTTTCAAAATCTAAATCACGAGCTGCTTCGCGCATTTCATTCTCTACTTTAGCTATTAATTCACGTTGTTTCTTAGGATTTCTCTTAATCATAACTGGTTCTTGTTCTTCTACTTTATTAGTTACAACATCTCTTATTTCTTTAACTATTGTTTTAGGAATAATATGATGTTCTTTATTATATTCATCTTGAATAGTCCTACGACGTGCTGTTTCGTCCATTGCTATTTGCATACTATTAGTTATTTTATCAGCATACATAATAACATGACCATGAGCATTTCTAGCACATCGACCAATTATTTGAATTAAACTACGCTCACTTCTTAAGAATCCTTCTTTATCAGCATCTAAAATAGCGATAAAACTAACTTCAGGTAAATCTAATCCCTCTCTTAATAGATTAATACCCACTAACACATCATATTTACCTAATCTTAAATCTCTAATAATCTTTAATCTTTCTAAAGTTTTAATTTCATTATGAAGATATGCTACTTTAATATCAATATCTTTTAAATAGTTAGTTAATTCTTCAGCCATTCTAATAGTTAAAGTAGTCACTAAAGTTCTTTCTTTTCGATCAATTCTTAACTTAATTTCATCAATTAAATCATCGATTTGACCTTCACTTTTTCTAACTTCGACAGTCGGATCAGTTAATCCAGTAGGTCTAATAATTTGTTCTACTACTTCATCATTAACTTTAGCTAGTTCATAATCCCCAGGAGTAGCTGAAACATATATTATTTGATTTATTTTTTGTTCAAATTCATTAAAAGTTAATGGTCGGTTATCTAAAGCACTAGGTAATCTAAAACCATAATCAACTAATACTTCTTTCCTAGCTCTATCACCATTATACATACCTCTAATTTGAGGTAACGTGACGTGTGATTCATCAATAATCATTAGAAAATCATCAGGAAAGAAATCAATTAAAGTAGTAGGAGTCTCTCCCTCTTCACGTAATGATAGATGACGCGAATAATTTTCTATACCACTGCAGAATCCAGTTTCTGATAACATCTCTATATCATAATTAGTTC
>JBJKSD010000037.1:0-6763 GCA_046704245.1 Bacilli bacterium | reverse complement strand
ACGATAAATATACCCTTTATTATATAAATCAATAAAAGCTTTCTTAACAGCATTAGATAACCCTTCATCTAAAGTATATCTTTCTTTAGAATAATCTAAACTAAGACCTAATTTCTTCCATTGTTCTTTAATAATATTACGGTATTCATCTTGCCATTTAATAGCATATTGATACCATTCTTCTCTAGATATACTTCTAGCTTTAATACCCATCTCTTTTAAACGTTCATCTATTTTAGCTTGAGTAGCTATACCCGCATGGTCCATACCGGGTAACCATAAAACATCATAGCCTCTCATTCTCTTATATCTAGCTATAATATCTTGTAAACTTGTATTCCAGGCATGTCCCAAATGAAGTTTACCAGTAATATTAGGTGGTGGTATAACCATACAAAAAGGCTCTTTAGACATATCACCAGACTTAAATAGTTCATTCTTTAACCAATAATCATATTTATCTTCTTCGACGATTATGTGGTCGTACTTTTTCTCTAACATGTTCTTCCTCCTTAAATCTTTCATCATAATAACTGTATACTCTTTCAATAATCTTATCTTTATCAACTATTGCGGCTTTGGTTAGTATCTGTTCAATATATTTACTTTCTTTTAAATAATGTAAACTAAAATTATAATTTAAATCAAACATCATCGATATTTTTAAGATAACAACATCAGCTTTCGTTTTTAATTTAGCTATCTTAATAGAATTTCCTTCAATAAAATCTTGATATACTCCATTACTAATATAATTTTCAGTCTTAGGTATAACCCTTTGATCTTCGGCTGCGATTCTTAATATATCTATCTTATCAGCATCGCGTACTATCTTACAAAATAATAAAGTAAAATCATCTAAATTATTAGGTAATTGATATTTATTATGGTGTAAAATAGCTTGTTTAATTATTTCATCATATCGATTATCGTCAATAAATTGCCTTATTAAATTATTATTAAATAATACTTCTACTCCTAATTCACCATGATCAATAGATTGTCGGTCTTTAAATGTTGCATATTTTTGCCATTGAGGAAAACGCCCAATATCGTGAATTAAACCTATTAGTCTAGCTAATAATACTATACCTTTATTATATCTTTCACTCTGAGCAATATATTGGCTAAGTTTTTCAACATTTTTAGAATGAATAAATTTTAATTCTATTTCTTCTTCATCCTTATTAAAATTATCACTTACATATTTACTAAAGACATATTCCCAAGCTGCTATATTCATATTAAAACCCCCTTAAATAAAAAAACATCCTTAATATAAGGACGTTAATACGCGGTACCACCTTAGTTCATAATATAAATATTATGCCCTTGATTATTTAACGCATTTTTACGTTATATCCTACTAATTTCAGATATAAAACTCCCAAGCTACTAATAATTATTTTATTACTGTTCTTCCACCGGCAACAGTTCTCTATTAATAAATTATAATTATCCCTCTTGTTCATCGCTTTTAAATTATTTTCATTATATTATATTTTCATTATTATTTCAACAAATTATTCATAAGTAATTACTTCTTTACTAATATTAGTATTCAATTTATTTAAAAATGTTTTAGGTATTACTATCTTGTTATCGATACCTGAAGATATATATCTATTTTTATCTAGTCTACTAATATAGTATATTAAATCATCTTTACCATTATTATCCCAGGCTCTAACTCTTTTTAAATAGGTTTTATCAAATTTAATATTATATGGTGAATATTCTGGTTCCCACCCCACTCTTAACGTAGATAAAGTATTATATTGATAATTGTTATATGTACCATTTAAGATAGATGGAAAGTTAGAATGATCTCTATTAGTTGGAGAACCATTAGGTAAAGATAAGATCTTAATATATTTATTAGGAATAATATTATCTAATTGTTGATACATGGTAGCTATTTCTTTCATTGTTTCTTCTTTAGTTAAATTAGCTATCTTTAAATGATTACTAGTATGATTGCCAATATCATAACCATGATTTATTAACCACTTTAAGATATCATTATTATATTCATATTGATAAAATAAATATTTGTTAAGAAAAAAAGTGGCTGTTATATTATAATCAGAATATTTTTGTTTAAATTGTTCTAATATACCTACCGCTGAATTAGGATCGATAATTAAATTCCCTTTATCATCTTTACCTAATATTCTAATATTATTCTTAGCACCATCATCAAAGGTTAAAATAATAGGACTTTTACCTAACTCTACTTTAATATTACCATCAATATAATCTTGTAATCTAATCATTCGATAACCTTTTTGATAATACATTTCTAAATCATTAAGAAAGGCCTCTGTCGTCCTATTATAGCCCATCCTATCAACATTTCCCCCAGTATAAGCTGTATCACAATTCTTTAAATTATGAATACCATGATACATAATAATAGGTATATTACCTAATTCATTTACATTATTCTCTTTATATATAGTAATAGGAAATTTCCCTTTAGACATAATGACAACTAACTTACTTTCATTATTAATTAAAGTATCTTCTTTAATACTTTGACTTATTACTTTATCTTTAACAATATTATCATTATATTCATATTTTATAGTTAATGGTATATTGTTAATATTAGTAAATTTTTTTATTTGTTCTGTATTCATATTACTTAAATCAATCATATATATTTCTTTTTCTATATTACCAATAAGAAAAAAGCATACCATAGTTAATACACTAATAATAAAAATAAATATATTATTTAAAGTGATATACTTTTTAATAAAATCCACATAACCACCAATATTAGTATACCATTTTTATTATCTTTCTACATATTTATTATCTACATTTTTATAGTTTGGGAATAGGTTATAATGGAGGGGTATTATGAATTTCTTTAAAGGTCATGGTTTTTTTTGCACATGTGATGCATGTCGTTTTAAAAGACGCAATAATATTTATAATATTATCAGTATTGTTATTCTAGGAATAATTGTAGTATATCAAGCATTTATTAATATTTTTATTAACTCCTCTGGTAATGCTGTTCTATTATTTATTGAATTATGTTGCCTCATCAGTCTCATCATGCGTCTTATAATTTGATATTAATTCTTCTGTTTTAAAGATATAATCAAAATAATTATTAACTATCTTACAATTTTGATATTGATCAGTAGTTAAATCTATCTTATGAGGTAATGCTATTAAAATAAACAATAATTGTTTCTCTTCTTCTAATAAAGGGTATTTATCTTCATAAACTTTGAGTAATTCATTAAAATCTAAATCAAAATAATGTTTCTGATATAGCGTATAAATATCATATATTGGCATATCTACTTTATATTTATCCCAACTTACTAGATATATTTCATTACCTTCTATTAGATGATCTAATTCTAAATTATTATGTAAAGTAACCAAACGTTGTTTATGTTTACCTTTTATTAATTGATACCAACTATTTAATTCTTGTTTACAAAAAGTAATAGATGCATAAATTTTATTTATATTTCTAGCTATTAAATATTCCGTAGGACTCATATATATTTTAGTTTCAATCTTATTAATCATATCGGTATAATAACTATTATAATAGTTTATTTTATCGGTAATATCTTCATATATTTTCTTATAATTATCGATATCTACTTCTTTATAAAAAGTCGTTTTATTATGTAATAGACTTAAAATAAACATTAAATCTAAAGCTTTTTGTTCTAAAGGAGTATCTACTTCATCAATATAATTATATATATTATAATTATCATCTGATCTAATAAGAGGAGCATAATAATTAAAATTACGTGAATTTAAATATTTATATAGATTTTCTACATCATTCCCACTATTTCTTTTAAAAACAAAACGCCCATCATCAGCATCGACTATAGTTATACCTTTTTTAATAGTGTAACGCTGGGTATTAAGGGCGTATTTTTCTTTTATATTTCTAATATCATTCATATTTTATAGATGCGGGAATAATAAGTTTAGTACCTATTCTAAAATCATCTAAATTATTATATTCTTCTATTTCTTCTCTAGTCTTATTATATTTGGTTAATATTGATTCTAACGTATCACCTTCTCTAACAATATAGACAGCATAAGTAGAGAAAGTTTCAGTACGATCATCAAAAGAATCAAATAGTGATGTTACTTTTTCTTTAATTACTTCACTAGTTATTTCTTTTTCTTCTTCTAAACTATCATTCTCAATATCTTCA
Source organism: Bacilli bacterium (assembly GCA_046704245.1). Taxonomy (GTDB): domain Bacteria; phylum Bacillota_I; class Bacilli_A; order RF39; family UBA660; genus UBA660. Next base: position 2,549 of record JBJKSD010000037.1, on the reverse strand, counting down.
CGTTCTTCTTCCATTATATCTTCTCCTTCTTCTATAATATTTTGCTCTTCTTCTATCTTTTCTTCTTCAAACATATTATCCTCCTTATTAAATATATCATCCTCAGTAGAAAGCATTTGACGCTCTTCTAAACCATCGATAGCTATATCAATATTTATTTTTAAAATATTATTATTGGTAATCTCATAATAAAAATCTTCTATATCGATCTTTATATTAGATAGATCATAATCACCATCAATTGCTATTTCACATGGAATATGAAAATAAAAATCTTCTAATATATTAGTATTTATATTTTCTTTATATTGACCACTAACTAAAAACTCCCCTTCAACAATATCTTCACTTAAATGTAGAGTATGTTCTAACGATATACTACTTATTTCATATATATTAGTACGAAACTCTATTTCTTTCTCAAAAGGTATTATCTGTTTCATAATATTCTCCTTTCTTTATTCAGTAAAATATATGAATCGGAGTATTTAATTATGAATATAAAAGATAAAATAAAAAGCATAATATATATTATGCTTTTGTTATTATTTCGAGCACATCTTTGTATTGCTTTACGGTAATAAAGTTTAAATCTTTTAAGATTTCCTTAGGTATCTCATCTAAATCTCTTTCATTATCTTCGGGAATAATAATTGTTTTAATACCCCCTCGATGAGCTCCAATCGTTTTTTCCTTTAAACCTCCAATAGGTAGGATACTTCCTCTTAAGGTCATTTCACCAGTCATACCAATAGTATGATTAATAGGTTTTTGGGTAAAGGCACTAATTAAAGCCGTAGTTAGAGTAATACCAGCACTAGGACCATCCTTAGGTATAGCTCCTTCAGGAATATGTATATGAATATCATTTTTAATGATCAAATCATAATCGATATTAAACTCATCAGCATGAGCTTTAATATAACTAAGAGCAATACGAGCACTTTCTTTCATCGTTTCACCTAATGAACCAGTTAATACTAAATCACCTTTACCACGATAGAATGTCACTTCAATTGGTAGAATATCGCCTCCAAATGGAGTATATGCTAGGCCATTTACGACTCCTATACGACCTTCAATATCATTCTTATTATAGAAATATTTCTTCTTACCCAAATATTTTTCTATTTGATCTATTTTAACTTTCTTTACGTTATTATATTTCTTTTTAGCTACCATTTCCGTTACTATTTTTCTTAATATAGTAGCTATTAAACGCTCTAATTCACGCACCCCAGCTTCTTTAGTATATTCTCTAATAATAGAAAGAATAGCGTTATCGTCAATAATTACTTGGTCCTTACTTAAACCATGTTCTTTTAATTGTTTAACAATTAAATGTCTTTTAGCTATATCTAATTTCTCATATTCTGTATATCCAGATAATTCAACTATTTCTAATCTATCTCTTAAAGGTTCTGGAATATCATATAAATAATTAGCAGTAGCAATAAACATTACTTTAGATAAATTATATTCTTCTTCTATATAATTATCAGAAAAATATTTATTTTGTTCTGGATCCAATACTTCAAGTAAAGCACTAGCTGGATCACCTTTTATATCTTTAGTCATCTTATCTATTTCATCAATTAAGAAAACAGGATTAGAAGCTCCAGCTTTTTTCATCGCTTGAATGATGCGACCTGGACTTGCTCCAATATAAGTACGACGATGACCTATAATTTCTGCTTCATCGTTAATACCACCAACTGATATCTTAACAAACTTCCTATTTAAACTTTTAGCAATACTTTTAGCTAAAGAAGTTTTACCAGTACCTGGAGGACCGACAAAACATAAAATGGGTGACCTTAAATTCTTAGTCATAGCTTTGACTGCTAAATATTCGATAATTCTTGTTTTTACTTTATCTAGTCCATAATGGGTATTATCTAATACTTTTCGACTATAAATTAAATCATCAGTATCTTTAGTATATATACCCCATGGTAAACTTATTAACCAATCAATATAATTTCTTACGATGACAGTCTCTGGTGAATTAGGGGTCATTGCTTCATATCTTTTAATCTCATCTAATAATCTTACTTTAACCTTATTAGGCATCTTTAAATTATTAAGTTTTTGTCGCAATTCATCGACATCAGAATCTTTATTAGATAGATCTCCTAATTCTTCTTTAATAATACGTATCTTTTCACGTAAAACATATTCTTTTTGAGCTTCATCTAATTGTTGTTTTAATTCTAAATCTATTTTATTTTCTAATTGAAATATTTCTTCTTCTTGTTTAATATCTTGTAAGATCATTTTAATTCTAACTATTGGATCAAAAGTTTCCATATATTCTATTTTTCTTATAAAAGGAATAAGCATATGAAAGGCTACTATATCACTTAATTTACTAGCCGTAGTTATCCCACTAATCTGCGCTAATACGGCATTACTCATATAAGGCATACTATTAACATATTTTTCTAAAGTCTTTAACAATTTTCTAATATGCGCTAATTCTTCTTTTGGATCTATTTCTATCTTAGTTGTGGGTCCTATAACTGCCTCGTATAATCCATCTTCATTAG
>JBJKSD010000036.1:0-7912 GCA_046704245.1 Bacilli bacterium | reverse complement strand
ATTTTATGCTTAGATTAACAGGCGAAACACAACCAGTGCTCATTGAATATGGATTTCTAGATAATGCAGCAGATGCTAGACGATTACAAAATAATTTATTAAGTTATGGAGAAGCAGTAGTAAGGGCAGTTGCTGAATATTTAGGTTATCCATATACTGCACCAGGAGGAGCAGAAATAGAATACTATACAGTTAAAGCAGGAGATACCTTATATTCAATAGCTCAGAGATTCAATACTACAGTAGAAGCTTTAAAACAAATTAACAACTTAACATCTAATATAATTACTATTGGCCAACGTCTTAGAATACCTTCACAAATTATAACTCCACCAGTAGTAGTTCCAACTACTTATACAGTAAAAGCAGGAGATACCTTATATTCAATAGCCAGAAAGTTTAATACCACTGTAGAAGCTATAAAAGCAGCTAATAATTTAACTACTAATATTATATCAGTAGGTCAACAATTGGCTATTCCATCAGGTGTAGTACCACCCCCTGTAGTAATTCCAACTGTATATATCGTTCAACCAGGCGACACTCTATATTCAATTGCTAGAAAATTTAATACTTCTGTTGCCGCTATTAAAGATGCTAATAATTTAACTAGTAACATCATATCAGTGGGTCAAGAATTAATTATTCCTAAAGGTGAAACACCACCACCACCTGAAACAGTCCCAATCACTTATATCGTTCAACCAGGCGACACTCTATATTCAATCGCTAGAAAATTTGATACCACCGTTGAAGCTATTAAAACAGCTAATAATTTAACTACTAACATCTTGTCAATAGGTCAAGAATTAATTATTCCATCAGGAACTTATCCAATACCAGAACCGGTTACTCCAATAACATATGTAGTCCAACCAGGCGATAATTTATATGCAATTGCTAGAAGATATAATACAACCGTCGAAGCTATTAAAGCAGCTAACCATCTAACTAGTAATATTATATCGATAGGCCAAGAATTAATTATACCTACAAGTACTCGTACATCATTTAATACAACAGACAGTGATCCAGTAGCGCCACCAACTACACCAGCAGTACCTCCCCCTATACCACCGACAACACCATCAAACACTTATACGGTAGAACCAGGAGATACTTTATCATCAATAGCACGAAAATTTAATATAAGTGTTGAAGAATTAAAAGAAGCTAATAAGCTTTTAACTAATGAAATATTAGTAGATCAAGAATTGATTATTCCACCAACTGAAATATTACCTTTAGAAGATGTAGTATATTATACAATAAAAACTGGCGATACTTTATCATCAATTGCGAGAAAATTTAATACAACCATTGAGGCTATAAAAAAAATAAATGAAAAAGTCGATCATGAGATAAAAGTAGGTGATACTTTAGCTATTCCAACAAAAGAATTAATACCACCTGAAGAAATAAAATATTATACTGTTGGACCAGGTGACACCTTAGAATCAATAGCAAAGAAGTTTAATATAAGCGTCGAACAGTTAAAAGATGCCAATGAATTAACTACTGCAACAGTAAAGCTGGGTGAAGAATTAGCTATTCCTACTGTGCCTATAAAAATAAAAGAAAAGTTACCTCTTGAACCAGTAGTATATACAGTGCGCCCAGGCGACACTTTAGTTCTAATAGCACAAATGTTTGGGGTCTCAATTGAAGCGCTTAAAGGAGTAAATGATTTAACTAGTGATACTGTTACTATTGGTCAAAGTTTAATAATACCAGAACCAGGTACAACTGGTCCCATCAGATATATCGTTCAACCTGGTGATACAATTACTTCAATAGCTAGAAGATTTGGTACTAATGAAAAATCAATTATTGAAGATAATCATCTAACATCTAATCAATTAACAGTAGGTAAAGAATTATTGATACCTATTGAAAAGAGAGGAGGTTATGATATGGAAAGACAAGAACCCAAAGAGCCGTTAATACCACCTATACCAGAACCTTGGTTTGCATATGTAGTACGTCCAGGTGATACTATTGAATCAATAGCTAACAAATTTCACGTTTCAGTTGATAGAATTATGGAACTAAATAATATTAATATGCCTTTTGTTAGACCTGGTAGAGAATTAATTATTCCAGGCACTAGACCACCAGAACCAATAAGATATAAAGTAAAACCAGGAGACACTTTATATTCAATAGCAAAAAAATATAATACAACAGTAGCTGAACTTAAAGAAAATAATGATTTAACATCTGATATTATCATCCCAGGTGAAGAATTAATTATTCCATTTGAACCAACTGTTCAAAAACCAAGTATTGAACCTTTAGTATATACAGTTGTAGAAGGTGATACACTATTTACAATAGCCAAAGGCTTTGATACTACAACAGAAGCAATTAAAAGAGCAAACAATTTAATAGATGATATAATTGTTCCTGGTCAAGAATTAATTATTCCAACAATAGAAACACCATTACCAGTAGAACCACCATATCCCAAAATATATACCCATATAGTAAAAGTGGGTGACACTCTATATTCAATAGCTCATCAATATGGAACGACTGTTGATCAATTAAAACGTGAAAACAATTTAACTACTGATAATATAGTTCCAGGTCAAAAATTAAGAATAGCTTTACCAATTATAACTGGACCCATTACAGAGCCTATAATTTATACAGTAAAAGCTGGTAATACTCTATGGTCAATAGCAAAAAGGTATGGTGTAACAGTCCAAGAATTAAAAGAAATAAATAATTTAACTAGTAATTTAATCAAGATAGGCCAACAATTATTAATTCCAGTAAAATGATAAAAAATAAAGACTTAAGTCTTTATTTTTTATCGATGAAGATTTGGGCATACTCCAGGGGCCGGTTGGTAGAAGCAATGACCGCGATATTTACCGCTCAATTCCTGGCCAAACCAATAAGCACGGCATTCTACTCCAGTACCTGGAGCGTAAAACCATAAAGCATTAGTTGCTGGATAATAAGCTCTTCCTTCTAAGACAGCTAATGCTAATTGCTTTTCTTTATCGGTAGCAGGAGAGTTAAATAGTGGATTATCTTTACCAGAAAAACCCCCTGGGGTTTGATACACCATCTTAGTTACTGTATCAATTGGTTTAAAATCTAAACAATTAGCTAAAACTCGATTAACAGCTACATTACCTACCATTAACATGCCATATTCGCCTTCGCCAGTAGCTTCTGCTCGCATCAAACGAGCTAATAAATCAATTTCTTTTTCAGTATAAGGAATTATCATAAAATCACCTATATAATTATATGCAAGGAAACAAAAAAATAGAGCCATTTATCATGACTCTATTTAGATAGTTTATTCAACAGTAACTGATTTAGCAAGATTTCGGGGTTTATCAATATCTAATTTCTTCATCTTAGCTACCTCATACGCTATTAATTGTAATGGAATAATAGTAAGTAGAGGAGACATTAAATCATTAGTAGTAGGTAGAACAATTTTCTTATGATAGAAATCTGATTCAATATCTAAATCTTCAGTTGTGATTAAGATAATATTAGCACCTCTAGCATGAGTTTCTTTAATATTACTTAATGTTTTCTCGACTAGATTACGATCGGTAGCAATAGCAATAAGAGGAGTGCCAGGTTCTATTAAGGAAATAGTACCATGTTTTAATTCTCCAGCTGGATAGGCTTCACTATGAATATAAGATATTTCTTTTAATTTTAATGATCCTTCCATACATAGTGCATAATCGACACCTCTACCAATAAAGAAAACATGTTCTTTATCATAGATCATTTTAGCTATATCGAGATATTGATCTTTATTTTTTAATACTTCATCTAAATAATTACCAATCTTTTTAAAATCGTTATAAATCTTATCTAAATCAATATTTAATTTATTATTTCTAGTAAGATATAAATTTAATGTAATTAATGATAACATTGCTACTTGTACTGAAAAAGCTTTAGTAGTAGCTACTGCTATTTCGGGTCCTACATGCATATACATGACATATTTAGCTTCTCTCGCAATAGAAGAACCCACGACATTAACAATTGCTAATGTATCAACATTATTATCCTTAGCTAGCTTTAAAGCTGCTAGGGAGTCTGCTGTTTCTCCTGATTGGGATATAATAATAACTAATGTTTTATTATCGAAGACAATATTACGATAACGATATTCTGACGCTATTTCAGTCATTACTCTAACATGAGCAACCTTTTCCATTAAATAACGGCCAATAATACCTGCATACATAGCACTACCACAACCAACAATATGAATATTTTCATATTTACTAAAGTTAATCATCTTATCAATAATATCTTTATAATTATCTTTAAGATATTCATCAATAATATTACTTACTACTTTAGGTTGTTCATATATTTCTTTTAACATAAAGTGGTCATAACCACCTTTAGATGCTTGTTCAATAGTCCAAGTAGCTACTTCAATCTTCTTTTCTATTTTATTCATACTTTTATCGTATATATTGACCATATTTTTAGTTACTTTCGCATATTCATCTTTTTCTAATAAAATATAACGATTAGTATACTTTAAAATAGCAGGAACATCAGAGGCAATAAAATTCTCTTGCTCACCTAATGCTATAATTAATGGACTATCTTTACGCATCGCATATAAAACATCTTTTTCATCTTCAAAGATAATAGCTAAAGCATATGATCCTCTTAATTTCTTAGTAGCTTCACTTAATACTCTAATCTTATCTTTTATTGTTTTATTTATATCATCGATAACAGCACATGCTATTTCTGTATCTGTTTCGGAAATAAACTTATACCCCTTATCAATTAATTCTTGTCTTAACTGTTCATAATTTTCAATAATACCATTATGAACAATAGTAACATTACCAACTTGATGAGGGTGAGAATTAATATCATTAGGCACACCATGGGTAGCCCATCTAGTATGACCAATACCAATATTAGTATTATTAGTATCTATTTCCTTAATTCTTTCCTCTAGATTTTTAATCTTACCAGTTGTTTTAATAATTTTAATATCATCATTTTGAATAAAAGCTATGCCCGCTGAATCGTAACCACGATATTCTAACGATTTAAGCCCATCTAAAAGGACTTCGACAGCATTATGCTTGTCTCCGACATAGCCTACAATACCACACATACTTCCTCCAAGTTAATATATTTGCACGATATATAATGTTGTAGTAATAATATATTTTACTTTTTAATTATATATCTAACGATTACATGACCGTAGTAGTATCCGCCGAATATTCGATAACTACTATCCTCGTCAACCTAAAAAGTTCTGGCGCTCATTATATAAATATAATATACTATCCTCCTAAATATTATATATAACTAATATTATTATACTATAAATATATATAATTTGATTACTAATATTGTTTATTTTACTGTCCTATTTATTGAAATTGTATATACTATATGATATAATTCATGTGTTAGTTTTATTAGGGGTATAGTTAAACGGTATAATAGCGGTCTCCAAAACCGTGGTTGGGAGTTCGATTCTCTCTGCCCCTGCCAAATTATTAGTTAAAAGGTCACGGTAATGTGATTTTTTTGAATAATTAGATCCAATAGTAATTAGATTCATAATTATTTATTAGAATAAATCTCGTTTATATCTCCATTATTTTCAAATATACAATAGTCAGTATTAGATTTAGAACAAGTACATGGATTTTTTTGTCTATCCTTTTTACTAATAATCATTTTATCTTTAGTAAAACCATAACTATTAAATTCTTTTTCAACTTTTTCACTCATATGATTAAATATAGAATCTAGATATGATGTATATGTTTTACTGGATCTATTTTTATATATATCAGGACTTATTCTTCCTTGTAAAATAATATCGAAACTATAACCTACATTAGGTATAGTAGCATAACCTAAATATTCTCCCGCCTTAACTATAGATCCCTTTTTTAATCCATCTTTCATATAAATATGATCGAATCCAAATGTCCAACCATTATATGGTCTTTGTTCAATATAAAATTGTGACCCATGTTCTATATCATTTGGATCTATAAAAACTATTTCTCCATTAAATGGTGCATATACATTTATTTTTTTATTAACTAATGAATCAAGTGGTGTTATATAATGTTTAGCACTACTTAAAGGTTCAGGATTTCCTAAATAATCAGATGTAGCAAATTCGTGCCCAGCACAACTTCTATAAAGAGATATAGATTTAATTTGATCTAAATTAATAGGATTAGAAACAATTACAACATCATCATCTGATAATATAATTATAGAATTATTATTATTATTTTTAAAAACTAAAATAAATATAACAGTAATAACTATTAAAAAAACTATTCCAATTAAATATTTCATTTTTTTCGATTTCATTTTAAAAACTCCTTATATTATTATTAAATATATTATATAACATTTTTTTATTTGACAAAAGTTTATAATGGGGTATAAATGATTTATATAAGTTTTTTTGATATAATTGTAATGTATAATGTAATTGAAGCGAGAGTTGATTAAAATTAACTCCAACTTTCGAAGGTCAGTTCAAAATTAGTCAAACTTGATATGAAAATATCAAGTTTTTTGATATAATATATTTGCAGGTGAAATTATGATATATACAGGAAATTATAATAATTGTAAAGATGGTAACATAATATCAATATCAGGGGATAAGGGTAAATCTATTGGTTATAATGGTAGAAGTTTTAGTTTATTAGCACCAAAATTATCTTTTTGGAAAGAATGGCATAATAATATAGGAAAAATATCTAAACAAGAAAACGATGATTTTTATATTTTAGAATATTATAAAAAAGTATTAGCTAATTTAGATGCTAGAGAAATATATAATCAATTAAATGAAAGTGTATTGTTGTGTTATGAGGAACCATTAGAATTTTGTCATAGACACATAGTAGCAGCCTAGATAGAAAACGAACTAGGTGTATGGGTTATGGAGGTAGCTACAAAAGGCATATATCCTATAGGAATAGAACAAAATAATAATGTTAGAAATGATTATAAAAGATTACTATTAAGACAAAAATAAAAAATTTAAGATATAACTACTTTTATGTTATACTATACTTGTAATTGATATCTATGACTTAATCACTTACCTATCGTATTAAATTTCTTAATACATTACTGGTAGGTGCCATAATTTAAATATTAAACTTGATATAAAAATATCAAGTTTTTTGTTATAATATTCTTGAGGTGTTTTATGAAGAATAGATATGGAATGTTAAAATATATACTTGGTATAGTTATTATAGTAAATATTATAATATTCTTTCTTTTTAACTCTAATAATTCTATAATTATTTATCCAGAAGTATGGTCACAAAAGTCGCCCGAAGGAGAAAGCTTTGAATATAAAGTTAATTGTTCAGATAATTATGATAAATTAGAAATGTGTTTTTTATGGGATCTTGATAGTGTTCAAGTAATTAATCCAAAAGGTAATAAATATTTATTAGAAAAAGATTTTAACATTAATTCATATTCTGGTGAAATTACTAGAAGATGGGTCCTATATGGAGAGATGGGCAAAGGATTACCAGAATCTGGTGAATATATTTTTGAGTATATTAAAGATAATAAAGTTATTTATACTCAAACGGTTGATTATAGTGTGAGTAGCATTGAATATCCAACAAAGGTTAAGTGGCATCGCAAAGGGGATAATATCATGGTATCATGGCAACCACCCGAAGGGGTTAATAAAGATATGTGGTATAAAGTTTTAATGTGGAGTCAAGATGGCACAAAAGATTTATTTATTTCACAGATATTTAACTGGGATAGTGATAACGCTATTATGGAAGAGGTACCTTTAATAGACGGAGGCTCATATACTTTAAATGTTGCTCTCTACTATCCATTTGGTTATGCTTATAGTGAATATATT
>JBJKSD010000035.1:0-7175 GCA_046704245.1 Bacilli bacterium | reverse complement strand
TATAAAAGAGGGTTATTTAATAAAAACTGGTTATAATAAAGAACTAGATGAGTTAAAAGATGCCCGTAGTGGTGGCAAAGATTTTATTGCTAAATTAGAGAATGAAGAACGTAATAGAACTGGTATTAAAGGCTTAAAAGTAGGATTTAATAAAGTATTTGGTTATTATATTGAAGTAAGTAAAGGAAGTATTCCATTAGTAAAAGATGAATTTAATTATGAACGTAAACAAACTTTAGCTAATTGTGAACGTTATATAACACCATTATTAAAAGAAAAAGAAGAGTTAATATTAGGGGCTGAAGAAAAGATAATTGAATTAGAATATCAATTATATATTGATATAAGAGATAAAGTTAAAACTTATATTCCAACTTTACAACAAATTGCTAAAATAATATCTGAGATTGATGTCCTTCAATCTTTTGCTACTGTTACTGAAGAAAATAATTATGTTCGACCAACTATTAATAAGAAGGAAATATATTTAAAAGATAATAGACATCCAGTAATTGAAAAAGTGATGGATGAAGAGTTTGTACCTAACGATATTATGATGGATAAGGATACTAATATCTTACTTATTACTGGTCCGAATATGGCTGGCAAATCTACTTATATGAGACAGATGGCTATTACTTCTATTATGGCTCAAATAGGATGCTTTGTACCTTGTAGTGAAGCTATATTACCTATATTTGATAAGATATTTACTAGAATTGGTGCTAGTGATGATTTAGTTAGTGGTGAGTCTACTTTTATGGTTGAAATGATTGAAGCTAATAATGCCATTGTCAATGCTACTAATAATAGTTTAATTTTATTTGATGAGTTAGGTAGAGGTACAGCTACTTATGATGGTATGAGTTTAGCACAAGCTATTATTGAATATATTCATCATAATATTAAAGCTAAGACACTATTTTCTACTCACTATCATGAATTAACAGATCTAGAAACAAAACTTCCTAATTTAAAAAATATTCACGTTAGTGCTTATGAAGAAAAAGGTAACATTGTATTCTTACATAAAATAAAGGAAGGACCTGTAGATAAAAGTTATGGTATTCATGTAGCTAAACTAGCTAATTTGCCTGATTCAGTAATCGATAGAGCTAGTCAGATATTAGCTATCTATGAAAATAATGTTGAGAAGAAAGAAATATATACGCAAATAATGATGCCTTTAGAAGAACCTAAAGAAGATAAGACTAATGAAATTGCAACTAAACTAAAGACAATTGATCCACTAACTATAACTCCTTTAGAAGCTTTAAATATTTTAGATGAATTAAAAAAGCTATTAGATAAAAAATAAGATAATGGGGGATCTTTATGCATAATAGAGTAGTAATAATTGGTTGTGGTAATGTTGGTATGAGTTATGCTTATGCATTGCTTAATCAAAGAACTAAAGTTACTGAAATAATATTAATTGATATTAAAAAAGATAAGGCTATTGGTGAAGCCATGGATTTAAACCATGGTTTAGCGTTTGCTCCTAGTAAAATTAATATTAGGGTAGGTGATTATAGTGATTGTAAGGATGCAGCTATTGTATGTATTTGTGCTGGTGTTAATCAGAAAGCAGGAGAAACGCGTCTTGATTTATTAAAAAATAATAATGAGATATTTAAAGCAATAATTAAAGAAGTTATAAATTCTGGTTTTAAAGGTATCTTTTTAGTAGCTACTAATCCTGTTGATATTATGACTTATATAACCTATAAACATTCCCATTTTGATCAAAGTAAAGTTATGGCTAGTGGTACTACGTTAGAAACTGCTAGACTACGTTATTTAATAGGAGATCGATTACAGATTAATCCTAAAAATATTCATGCTTATGTTATTGGGGAACATGGAGATAGTGAATTTGTAACATGGTCAAATGCTTATGTTGGTTCTATTAAGATGACTAATTTTATTAATCAAGATACGTTAAATGATATCTCTAATGAAGTTAAGAATGCTGCTTATGAAATAATTAATAAAAAAGGTGCTACTTATTATGCAATTGGAATGGTTTTAGTAAGAATAACGAATGCCATTTTAGATGATGAGAATACCATACTTACAGTATCAAATTATAATGATAAATATGGATTATTTATTGGTATGCCTGCTATTGTTAATCGTGATGGTGTATCTAGTCCAATAGCTGTTGAATTAACTAAAGAAGAACAAAATAAATTAGATGATTCATCCAGAATAATAAAAGAAGCTATAAATAAAATAGAGATATAAATCTCTTTTTATTTTAAATATATTTATAATATGATAGAATTAAGTTAGGTGAATTATATGGTTCAATTAAATAGAAGTCAACTAAGAGAAAAAGCAATGATTATTTTATATCAAATATTTATTTATGAACACTCTAAGATTCCATATAATATTGATGATGTTATTAGAGATGTTTTAGATATCGATAATAATTTTGTTAAGGTATTAATTACTGGTGTATTAGAGAAGAAAGAGGAACTAGATAATATTGCTAATAAGTATTTAAAAGATTGGACTATCGATCGCTTAGGTAAAACAGATCAAGTAATATTAAGGATGGGTATCTATGAACTTTTATATACTGATACTCCACCAATAGTATGTATTAATGAAGCCATAGAGCTATCAAAGAATTATTCGGATGATAGTGTTAGAAAGATGATTAATAGTGTCTTAGATAAGATATATCATAGTTTGTAGGTGATTAGATGGATAGTAAATATATAACTGTAACCGAATTAACTAAATATATTAAGAATATGTTTGACAGTGATTCATTTTTACAAAGAGTATATATTAAAGGGGAAATATCTAATTTTAAAGCTCATACTAGTGGGCATTATTATTTTACTTTAAAAGATGAGAAGACTACTATTAGAGCTATTATGTTTGCTTTTAATAATAAGAAATTATTATTTACTCCTCAAGATGGGATGAAAGTATTAGTTAATGGTTATGTTAGTATCTATGAAGCTAGTGGTAATTATCAAATATATGTCGATACTATGTTAGAAGATGGTATGGGTAATTTATTTATTGCTTTTGAACAGTTAAAAGCTAAATTACAAAAAGAAGGTTTATTTAATTTAGATCATAAAAAAAGAATACCTAAAATACCTAATAGAGTAGGTATTATTACTGCTCCTACAGGAGCTGCTATTAAGGATATTATATCTACTATTAAAAGGCGATATCCTATCTGTGAGACTATTTTATTTCCTACATTGGTTCAAGGCCCAGATGCTGCTAATAACATCGTTAAACAGCTTAAAATAGCTCCTAAATATGATATAGATGTATTGATTATAGGTAGAGGTGGAGGATCAATTGAAGATTTATGGCCTTTTAATGAAGAGATAGTAGCTAGAGCTATCTATAATTGTCCAATACCAATAATTAGTGGTGTAGGTCATGAAATAGATTATACAATTAGTGATTTTGTTGCTGATTTAAGAGCCCCAACACCAACAGGAGCAGCTGAAATAGCAGTCCCCAATCTAGTAGATATCTTAACTTATATAGAACAGGTTAAGATAAGAGCTAGCGAAGCTATTAAAAATATTATTAATCAACATCGATTAAATTTAAATAAATTGAGAAGTACTTATGTATTAACTAGACCAATGGCTGTTTATGAAATAAAGGGTCAAATCTTAGATAATATGGTAGATAAATTAATTCATAATATGACTTTAAGAATAGAAAAAGAAAAAAATTATTGTTTTAATTTAATAAATAAATTAGAAGTATTAAATCCCCTCCATGTTATTAAAAGAGGATATGCTATTATTAAAAAAGATAAGCAAGCTATTTCTAATATTAAAAAATTTAAATTAAATGATATAATAAATATAGAGTTAAGAGATGGTATAGTAGATGCTTCTATAATAAAGATAGAGGAGAGATAAAATGGAAAAGAAAAAAATTAATTTTGAAGAAAAATTAAAAAAATTAGAAAGTATTGTTAAAGAATTAGAGAGTGGCGATGTCAATTTAGATGATGCTATTAATAAATTTAATGAAGCTATGAAATTATCAAAAGAATGTAGTGAACAATTAAAGAAAGTTGAAGAACAAGTTAATAAAATATTAACTGAAGATAATAAATTAGAAGATTTTAAAGTAGAAAATAATACTAATGAATAATTGGTATTATTTTTTTAATACTAATAATGTGGTCTGTATAAAAAAGAGGAGATGAAGAAATGTTTTTAAAAAAATTTAAAAACATTCTCTTAGTTTCTCTGATGTCCTTTATTTTTATTCCCATGTCTATTCTTGCTTATTCTTCATATGTTATTCCTGGTGGTGAAACCATTGGTATTCAAATCAATTCCAAAGGAATATTAATAGTGGGTCTTTACAAAGTAAATGATCGCTATCCTGGGAAAGATGCTGGTCTAAAAGTAGGAGATAAAATTATATCTATTAATAATAAGAGTGTCTCGAGTATTTCAGAGATGGTTAATGAGATAAGTAGATTAAAAAATAGAACTAGTTTACTTATTAAATATGAAAGAAATAAAACCTTTTATGAAACTACTTTAAATTTACAAGGTGATGATTATTCTTATAAAACAGGATTATATGTAAAAGATAGTATCAATGGTATTGGTACTCTTACTTTCATTGATCCTGAAACGAGAGTATTTGGAGCTTTAGGACACGAAATTATTGAGAAAAATACTAACCAGAAGATGGAAGTAAAAGATGGTAAAATTTTTAAATCGGAAATTACTAGCATTGATAAAAGTACTAGAGGAAGCCCTGGGGAGAAAAACGCTCGTTTTTATTCAGATAAAGTATATGGTAATATCTATGAGAATACAGCTGTTGGTGTCTTTGGTATATATAAGGATGAATTCCCTAAAAAGAATTTATTCCAAGTAGCAGAACCTAGTGAAGTAAAATTAGGGCCAGCTAGTATATATACAGTAGTATCAGATGATCAAGTAGAAGAGTTTGCTATTAACATCATCAGACTGAATAGAGAAACCAATCAAAAACAAAAAAATATTTTATTTGAAATTACCGATGCTACATTATTAGATATAACTGGAGGAATCGTTCAAGGTATGAGTGGAAGTCCAATAATTCAAAATAATAAAATTATTGGCGCCGTCACCCACGTTATCGTCGATGATTCTAAAAAAGGATATGGGATATTTATAAAATGGATGTTAGAAGAAGCTGAAAATTAGAAAAAGACTCGTAAGAGTCTTTTTCATTTAAAATAAAAAGAATACACTAGTTATTAAACCGAGAGCTAATCCAATCGATAAAATACTGGCAATTAATTTTCTGGTTTTCTTATTCACGGTTATCACCTCGTACTATAATTATATAACTATTATATCTTTTTGCAAAGCATAAAATAACAAAATAATAATATTATTAGGTAGAGGTGAATATATGAAAATGATAGTTAATAATTTTAGTCGTGAATTAATAAAAAGAAAAAAAGATTATACTTTTATATTAGGGTTAGTTCTAGTAGGTATAACATTTGGTGCTATTTTTATGACTATTTTGGACAAACAAGACAAGCTATTAGTTTTAAATCAAATTACTTCTTACTTTGATGCTATTAAGAATAGAGATTTAAGTTATATTATTGCCTTAAAAGATAATTTAACCTCTAATCTATTATATATGGTTGGTATATGGTTATTAGGATTATCAGTTATTGGGATACCTATTATTTTATTCTTAATCTTTTTTAAAGGTTTTATTATTGGGTTTGCAATAGCATCTATTATCTATAAATATCATTTTATTGGGTTATTTATTACTTTAATATATATATTTCCTCATCACCTAATATCAATCTTAATTACGATGATTTTAGGTTACTATGCCCTTAATTTTTCTATTAATTTAATGATTAATCTTTTTAATAAAAAAAGTATTAACTTTAATACGATAACTAATCGTTATTTTAGAATATTATTAATAGTAGCAACTATTACTATTGTTATTGGATGCTATGAAGTATTTGTTGTACCTACTTTAATCAAATTTCTCTTAGGGTTTATAAAATAAAATATGTTATAATAATTATAGGTGATTTTATGAAAAAAGTAGTAGTAGGTATGAGTGGTGGCGTTGATTCTTCAGTGGCTGCTATTTTATTAAAAGAACAAGGATATGATGTCGTAGGTCTTTTTATGCGCAATTGGGATAGTACCATTAATAATGATATATTAGGTAATCCAGCATTAAATAATAATATATGTCCTCAAGAAAAAGATTATAATGACGCTAAAGAAGTATGTGACAAATTAAATATTCCTTTACATCGAGTTGATTTTATAAAAGAATACTGGGATTATGTTTTTAGTTATTTTTTAGATGAATTAAAAAAAGGTCGAACACCTAATCCAGATATAATGTGTAATAAATATATAAAATTTGATTTGTTTGTGAAAGAAGCTAAAAGATTAGGGGCCGATTATATAGCAACTGGTCATTATGCTAGAAAGATTGATAATAAATTATATCGATCATTTGATGAAAATAAAGATCAAACATATTTCTTATCTCAAATAACTAAAGATCAATTACAAGATATTTTATTTCCAGTAGGGGAACTACATAAAGATGAAGTAAGAAATATAGCCAAAAAATATAATCTAGTAACAGCTGATAAAAAAGATTCTACCGGTATCTGTTTTATTGGTGAAAGGAATATTAAAGACTTTTTAAAAAATTATTTACCAGCTCAACCGGGGGATATTATTAATATTGACAATAATGAAATATTAGGTCAACATAATGGATTAATGAACTATACAATAGGTCAACGCAAAGGCCTAGATATTGGAGGTACTAAAGAACGATTATTTGTCGTTGGTAAAGATGTCAAAAAGAATGTCTTATATGTTGCATTGGGAGAAGAAAATAAGTATCTATATAGTAATGCTGCTATTATTGAAAGTGTTAATTGGATCAGTGATTTAAGACCTGAAAAATGTACGGCCAAATTTAGATATCGTCAAAAAGATGAACCAATAAAAATTGAATATATTGACGATCAAAATGTTAAAGTAATTTATCCTCAAAAAGTCAAAGCAGTGACTCCTGGACAAGCTTGTGTTTTTTATTTAAATGATGAATGTTTAGGTGGAGGAATAATTAACGAAGTCTTATTAAATAACGAAAAATTGTGG
>JBJKSD010000034.1:0-4965 GCA_046704245.1 Bacilli bacterium | reverse complement strand
ATCGTAATAGTCGATGGCGAAGGGTGATGACAATGTATTTAAAAGAAGTTAAACTATCAGGATTTAAATCATTTGCTGATAAGACCGATATTATTTTTAATCAAGGTATCAGCTGTATTGTTGGACCTAATGGTAGTGGTAAGAGTAATATTGTCGATGCTGTTCGCTGGGTATTAGGTGAACAATCTATTAAATCCCTTCGTGGCGAAGGTAGTATGAGTGATGTTATCTTCTCTGGTAGTAAGAGTAGAAATAATTTAAATATTGCTTCAGTAGAATTAATATTTGATAATAGTGATAAACATTTAACTATCGATTATAATGATGTATCAATTAAAAGAAGAGTTTATACTACTGGTGAAAATGAATATTATTTAAATGGTGAACAATGTCGTTTAAAAGATATAGTTGATTTATTTATCGATAGTGGTATGGGAAAAGGTTCTTATAATATTATTTCCCAAGGTGAAATACAACGAATTATTAGTAATCGTCCTGATGAAAGACGTACTATATTTGAAGAAGCAGCAGGAGTATTAAAATATAAAAGAAGAAAAGAAGATGCTATTAGAAAAATTGAACGAACTAATGAAAATTTAAATAGAGTTAATGATATTATTGGTGAATTAGAACCTCAAGTAGAACCATTAAGAGATCAAAGTACTAAAGCTAAAGAATATTTAACTATTAAAAAAGAATTAGATGATATTGAGATAGCTCTTATGGTTCACGATATTGATAATCTTAATTTTGATTATCAAGAAGCTAAGAAACAAATTGATAATTTAAATGAAGAGATAGTCAGTTTGGGAGTTCAATCTAGTGGTGGAGCAACAGCTATTGAAACTGAAAAAGGTGAACTTCAAAAGATCGATAATGATCTATATGAAGCTCAACAAAAATTAGTAGAATTAAGTAGTAAAGTAGAAAAACTTAGTGCTGAAAAACAGATGATGAGTGAACGTAAAAAATACAATAAAAAAGATACTAAAGTACAAAATAATATTATTGAATTAAAAGAACAAAAATTAAAATTAGATAATGAAATCTTTAGTGTTGAAGCCGATCTTAAAAATAATGAAGAGACTATTAGTAGTTTAGATAAAGACATAAATAACTTAGAAACTAAATTAAATAATTTAAAAACTGATAAGATAAATACTACTAATATTTTAGATAATAAAAATCGTAAAGAACGAGAATTAAACCATCGGATTGAATTAACCCGTGAATCAATAGAAAATAATACAGGTGTTTATGCTGCTGTTAGGAATGTTATTAATAATCCTAAATTAAATGGTATTCATGGTCTAATTGGTAAACTTATCGATGTTGAAGAAAAATATGCCACAGCTATTGAAACAAGCTTAGGACCTAGTATGCAATTTGTTGTAGTCGATAATGAACTAAAAGCTAAAGAAGCTATTAATTATTTAAAAGAAAATAATTTAGGAAGAGTTACTTTCTTTCCTATTAGTGTCATTACTCCAAGAGGGATTGATGAAGCTACGATATCGAAGATAAGAGATCATTCTTCCTTTATTGGATGTGCTTCTGATTTTGTTAAATGTGATAGTAAACATCGCAATATTATGTTAAATCAATTAGGTAATGTCATATTAGTAACTGATATTGATGGTGCTAATGAAATTAGCAAATTAATTAATTATCGTTATAAAATAGTATCTTTAGATGGTGAATTAGTTCATGTCGGAGGTTCTATTACTGGTGGTAATGCTAAACGTAGTAGTGGTATGATTAAAGAAAAATATGAACTAGAAGATATGTTACGTGAATTAACGACAATTGTTAATGACAGTAAGACCTTAGAAACTAAAATAAAAGATCTTGATCAAGAAATAAATAACTTAGAAACTAAAATATACGATATAAAAGGTAAAAGAGTAAGTGTTGAAGAGAGTAATAATAACAAGATTAATATTTTAAATCAATATAAAAACGAATTAGAAACAATCGATAAAGAATTGCGTGATTTAGAAAATGTTATTAGTGATTCAGTTGATAAAGAACAAACTAAAGTAATGGATGCCTATTATGAGGCTAAGAAAGATAAAGAAGAAGTAAGTAAGACTATCGATAAATTAAATAAAGATCGTATGGCCTTATATAATAAAATTGAAGAATTAGATGCTTCGATGCGTCAATATAATAGTACTTATAATAAGAAACAAGAAGTCTTAAAAGATTTAGAAATTAAAGTTAATCGTATGGATGTTAAATTAGATAATCTATTAAATATGTTAACAGAAGAATATTCATTAACTTATGAGAAAGCTAAAGAGAATTATAAGTTAGAAATAGATCCTGATGAAGCTAGAACAAAAGTAAATACTGCTAAAGCTAAGATTAAAAACTTCGGTACTATTAATTTGGGTGCTATAGAAGAATTTGAACGTATTAATAAACGTTATACGTTCTTAACTACTCAGAAAGAAGATTTAATTAAAGCCGAAAATACTTTATTAGATATTATTAAAGAAATGGATAAGGTTATGGAAAATAACTTTATGGATACCTTTAGATTAGTCCAAGATGAATTTAAAGTAGTCTTTAAAAAGTTATTTAGTGGTGGTAGAGCTGAATTAAAATTAACTGATCCTGATAATATCTTAGAAACAGGTATCGATATTATAGCTTCTCCTCCAGGTAAAAAGTTACAACATTTATCATTGTTATCTGGTGGTGAAAAGACTTTTACAGCTATTGCTTTATTGTTTGCTATTCTAAATGTTCGCCCTGTACCATTTTGTTTATTTGATGAAGTAGAAGCAGCTCTTGATGAAACAAACGTCAGTACTTTTGGTGAATATTTAAGAACTTATAAAGGTAAGACCCAATTTATTATTATTACCCACAAGAAGAAAACGATGGAATATGCTGATATCTTATATGGTATAACTATGCAAGAATCAGGGGTAAGTAAACTTGTCAGTGTCAAGTTAGAAGATATTAAAGACTATACACCAATTACTCAATAAAAAAAGATTAGTTAAACTAATCTTTTTTATATTGCCCGATATAATTCAGCATTCTTATATGGATCATCTTTATCAATCTTATCGACAAATAAGATACCATTTAAATGATCCATTTCATGTTGAAAAGCAATAGCTAACTCTTCTCTAGCTCTAATCTCTATTTCTTTTCCTTCATCGTCATAGCCTTTAACTGTAACTCTAGCATATCTAGGTATTATACCATCCACTTCGCGATTGACACTCAAACATCCTTCACCAGTAGAAGCATATATTTGTTCTTCTGAATGGCTAACTAATACTGGATTAACAATAACGTAGTCTTTAAACTTTCGTTCTTCATATTCATGAACAATAACAAAATATCTTTTATTTATGCCTAACTGACAAGCTGCTAATCCCATACCAGGACGCAAATTATACTTTTTAGCTATATTTTCTATTTGGCTACTTCTTAGATATTTTTTCATATCCTTAATAGCTTTCTTATCTATATCAGTTAAAGGAAAGATAACCTCATTACTAATGAGTCTTAGTCGTTTATCTTTCTCATTTAATATATCTTTTGTCTTTAACATATTATCACCTACAAAACTTACATCTATTTTACCACAAAAATGAAAAAAGAGAAGTCTAAACTTCCCCTTTTTATTATTTTACAACTGGAATTGGTCTTGGATAGCAACAAAGAACAATTACTAATAAAATAAATAATACTAAGATAATTGAATAACCACCAGTACCATAACCACGATAGTAAGGATAGTAGCCACATCCACAGCCACCATAGCCGCCGCAGCCACCATAGCCGCCATATCCTCCGTAGCCACCATAACCTCCATAAGAGTACATTATAATCCCTCCTTTAAAAATCTATCTATTATAATTTATTACCAATGTACTTTTTTGACATTGTTAAGACCCATTTTCTATAAAAAAATATACTAATAACCAATCATAATATGGTATTATAGTATATGTAGGATGTGAAAATATGAGACGGTTACTATTAAAGATCGATTCAACTTTATTTTTTACGATGATTCTATTGTTTATAATGGGTCTAATTATGATCTTTAGTGCTTCAACTATTGAATCTTTTATGCGTTATGGTACTAGTCCATATTATTTCTTTATTAAACAAGGTCTTTTTTTAATTGCCGGTTTTATTATTTTCCTATTTATTATAAATATTCCATTAAAAAAATATCACGATTATATTTGGTATGCTGTCTATATTACTTTATTTACATTATTCTTTTTATTAGCATATGGTCAAGCTATTAATAATTCTTTTAGCTGGATTAGAATAGGGGATTTATTTTCAATTCAACCTAGTGAATTTGCTAAAATTATAATAATTTTATTAATGGCTTGTTTTTATTATAAAAATGCTCATCAATTAGATAAATATCATATAGCATTAATACCACCAGCTATTGGTTTAGTAATGATGGCCATGATTATGTTTCAACCGGATGTTGGTACAGCTATAGTTTTTTCCCTATTAGTATTTATGATCTTTATGGCTATACCAATTGAACATTTTATTAAAAAAGATATTGTTAGAATTATTATCGGAGGTATCTTTGTTTCCATTATTGTTATGGCTATATCAGGCCGTACTTTCTTTTCATCGACTCACTTAGAACGCCTTAACTTTTTAAATCCTTGTAATCGCTTTGAAACTACTGGATATCATGTCTGTAATGGTTATATAGCTATCAATAACGGTGGTTTATTTGGAGTAGGATTGGGTAATAGTACCCAAAAATATTCTTATTTACCTGAAGCTCATACTGACTTTATTTTTGCTATTGTATTAGAAGAATTAGGTTTAGTTATATCGTTAGTAATCTTATTCTTATTTGCTTTATTATTATATCGTGTTATTAGAATAGCTAGACGGAGTAATAATCTAATGCAATCAATTATTACTTATGGGGTCTTTTTATATATTCTATTACAT
>JBJKSD010000033.1:0-8897 GCA_046704245.1 Bacilli bacterium | reverse complement strand
TATACATACTGTATAATTTAATTAGATTAAGATACTAGTAGGTGACATATGAATAATAAGGGTTTTGCTATTTCATCAATTCTATATATGTTAATTTTAATTACGGGGCTTTTATTAGCTTCGATGTTAGGTGTCTTAACTTTTAGAAAGAATGTTTTATTAAGTAAAATAAATACTATTAGTGGTGAACTAGGTGGTAGTTTAATAACTCAATATCGTTATTTAACAGCTGATGGTGAATGGTCAGGTTGGTTAAATTATGCTAAAAAAGATGATATAGATTATTCTTTTACTATCAATAAAATACCTAATTTAGGTACAGCTGGTGAAGCTTATGATTTAACACCAACTGATGTTACCTTAAATATTGTTGATGGTGAAGCTTATTTAAGCTTTAATGGTACTTCTAGTAAAGCTGTTAGTACAACTGGTATGACAGTAGGAGCTAATATTATGATATTAGAAGCTGAATCTACTAATACAGCTACTGATGAAGTTATAGCTAGTTTTAATACTAGTGTAAGTGAAGGTGTATATTATAAAGATGCTACTGGTAATTTATATATAACTGATAGTACAGGAGCTTCTCAAAATGCATCGACCTCTTTTTATAATAATGGTGTTCATAAACATGTCTTATTCTTTAATCGGACTCAAGGTAGTTATTTAGCATATACCAATGGTAGTGCTACTAGTCTTACTGGTACTACTAATATAGCTAAGATAACTTCTATTGGTTTAGGATATTTTAAACAAAATAATACTGGATATTTACAAGGTAAAATATATCGTGTGCTTATTTCTTCTGGTTTAATATCTAGTACTGAAGCATCTGATATTAGTGATCGAACTACTTCTAGTGATTATGAGAAGATAATTGATGAGGGTAATGCTGATATTAAATATGGACCTTTTATTGAATATCGTGAAGTAACAGCTAAGAATAAATTAACTACTAATGAAAGTTTTGCTACCCGCTATATCAGAGATTATATGGCTGGTACGACAGCCGATACTAGTAATCAAATATTAGATATTGGCGTATACGCTAAATTTAATAGTGGTGAAAAATTTAATGGTATTTTAATAGGAGGCACTTATACTGGTACATATGCTAAAGATAAAGATTATAATAATGTAACGGCTTTAGGTAAGATTAGAGTTGGGGGCGGAGTATTTACCCATATTAATACTAAGACTTATTCGTTATCAGATAATATGGAGGTATTAACTCCTTTTACTACTACAAGTAGTTACGGTAGTGGGTTATTAGTTTTTATAGGTTCAGATATTACTAGATTTCCTTCTTCTGCTGTCAGTTCATTTTTAGGTTTTGTATTAGCTGATTATAGTGATAGAGATGATGATGGTACTAATAGTTGGTATTATTATAATGGTACTACTTGGGCTCTTTTTACTCCTAATAAGAATGATGCTATTGTTGGATGTGTTACAAAGATTGCTGGTGAATCTAATCTAGATGTTGTCAAAATGTTTGCTCCAGCTTTTAGCTATAATGTTGCTTTAGGAAAGACTATAACTAGTAGTTATGGAACTACTGATACTAATGGGCATAGTATATCTTTAATTGTTAATGGTGATACTTCAAGTGCTAATTATTTTATTAATGGTACTGGTTCCCAATATGTAGAAATCGATCTTGAAACTGAATACAATATTGCGAAAGTTAAATTGTATCACCAATATGTTACAGCCCCTCTAACTTCATTAAATACTAAAACGGTGCTATATAATGATTCAAAAAATAAAAGTACTACCTTATGGGATTATACTACTAAAGGATTATATGTTGAACAGACAGCAGGTAATGGTACAACTTTATATGTCGATCAAAATAGAATGCCTAATACTTTTATGACAAGATATATAATGGATTATGCTAACGGACGCTATGATGCTTCTAATAATTATACTGCTACTGATTATTGGTATGAGGTACAAGCTTATGATTTAAATGGTTATAATATTGCCTTAAATAAATCAATTGTTAGTGATACCAGTGCTACTAATTTAACTTATGCTAATGATGGTAATGCTTCTACAGTTTGTACTATTGCTTCTGGTTTACACTTTGTTAAAATAGATTTAACTAAAGCATATGCGATACGTGATGTAAATGTCATGCATAGTAATGTTGTTAATTATACTTCTCTTGGCACTAAAACCATTTTAATTACTGATGATACCGGTGCTGGTAATATAGTTTACGATAGCGCTATAGATGGGATATATAAAGAGGTATCACTTGGTTTAAGAATGAAAAATATGGTTATTGTAACTTTAGGTGAAGGAGAAACTGTTATTCCAACAAGTAATTTTGGATATATTGCAACCTCGCAAGCTTATTATGTTCCATTAACTGGTACATATAAATTAGAAGTGTGGGGAGCTCAAGGTGGAACTGGCACTTATAGTTCATATACTGCTACTGGTGGTAAAGCTGGCTATGCTAAAGGGGAAATTAACTTAACTGCCAATGAAACAATTTATATTTATGTTGGAGGGCAAGGAACAAGTGGTAATAGTACCGCTGTATATGCTGGTGGATATAATGGGGGTGGAAGTGGTTATCAATATTCAGGTGGCGGCGGCGGCGCAACCGATATAAGAAGAAGTGGTACTGCATTAGCTAATCGAATAATTATAGCTGCTGGTGGTGGTGGAGGTGGTACTTATTCTAATTATACTGGCCACGGAGGTTATGGTGGTGGTTCCTCAGGAGCTAATACTACCAATAGTGGTTATTCAGTAGCTGCTGGTACATATACTTCATATGGAGGAAGTCAATCAGCTGGAGGGACCACTACTAGTGGCTGGAACGGTGCCGGTGGTTTAGGTTATGGTGGTAATTACTATAATCAATATATCGGTGGTGGTGGTTCTGGTTATTATGGAGGAGCTGCTGGAGCATATTATGCCACAGGTGGAGCTGGTGGTTCTTCATATATTGGATCACTAACTAATGGCCAAACTATTGCTGGTAATGCGGCAATGCCATCACCTTCAGGTGGTACTGAGACTGGACATACTGGTAATGGTTATGCTAGAATAACCTTTATAGGTGGTAGTTAATAAAATAAATTAGAAAAGAGGATGAATATGGAAAGACTAATTCAAATATATGAAATGCAAAAAGAATTAGATGAAGAAACATTTAAGAGGTTTAATCTTACTGATAAAGATGTCTTAAAGACTAAAAGAATATTAGGTTTATTAGTAGAAATAGCTGAATTAGCTAATGCAACTAAAAGTTTTAAATATTGGTCTAGAGCTTTACCAGGTACTAGAGATGAAATCTTAGATGAATATGCTGATGGATTACACTTTGTCTTATCAATGTGTTTAGATTTAGAAGTCAGCATGGATGAAAAGTTTCCTAAAACTGAATCGATTGAAGATTTAAGTGAATTATTCTTATTAATATTTAAATATGTTATTGATTTAAAAGAAAATTTCACTAAAACTAATATTAAAGAATTATTAGCGTATTATATTTATTTAGGTGAAAGGCTTGGTTTTAAGATGGGAGATATTATCGAAGGTTATATAAAAACTAATAAACTAATTAAAGAAAAAAATGAATATAATTATTAAAAATTGATCATATGCATAAAATACCTTGTATTAATTAAGGTTTTATGCTAGAATTTTAAGTGATTTCAAATACACACGACATGGATTTAAATCCC
The DNA here is from genome assembly GCA_046704245.1 of Bacilli bacterium. Lineage (GTDB taxonomy): Bacteria > Bacillota_I > Bacilli_A > RF39 > UBA660 > UBA660. Next base: position 5,187 of record JBJKSD010000033.1, on the reverse strand, counting down.
TAGTGCCTAAAAGGGTGGGATTTAAAGATGAAGTGGTCGGAGGCAAAAACAAAAGGAGGAATAATTATGCCTGTCGTTTCAATGAATTATTTATTAGAAGCTGGTGTCCATTTTGGTCATCAAACTCGTCGTTGGAATCCAAAGATGAGAGAGTACATTTTTACTGCAAGAGATGATATATATATTATCGACTTACAGAAAACCGCAAAGAAGATTGAGGAAGCTTATCGTGTTATCAATAAGATAGCTCAAAATGGGGGTAAAGTCTTATTTATAGGTACCAAAAAGCAAGCTCAAGATGCAACTAGAGAAGAAGCTATGCGTTCTAATTCATATTATGTATGTGAAAGATGGTTAGGAGGAACCTTAACCAATTTTAGAACTATTAGAAAAAGAGTAGGACGTCTTGAAGAAATAGAAAAGATGGAAAAAGAAGGAGTATTCGATGTTCTACCAAAAAAAGAAGTTATAGGATTACGTAAGGAATATGAAAAGTTAGATAAATATTTACGTGGTATTCGCGACATGAAGAAATTACCAGATTTATTGTTTATTGTTGATCCTCGTAAAGAATTAAATGCTATTAAAGAAGCTAGGAAGTTAAATATTCCAGTCATTGGTATAGTAGATACTAACTGTGATCCAGATGATGTCGATTATGTAATACCAGCTAATGATGATGCTATTAGATCAGTTAAATTAATTTTAGGAGTTATGGCAAATGCTATTGTTGAAGCTCAAGGAGGAACCTTAATTGATTTCTTAACTGATGATGATAAACATCGTTCAACTGGTGATCATAAAAAGAAAGAAGAAAAAATAGAAAAAGCACCAAAAATAGAAAAAGTAGAAGAACCTAAAGAGGAAATAAAAGTAGAGCCAAAAGAAGAAATTAAAGAAGAAGTAAAAGAAGAAATAGAAGAAGCAAAACCTAAAAAAACTAAAAAGGTTAAAAAAGAAGTTAAACCAACTAAAGAAAAGAAAGCCAAAACTGACTATGCATCATTAACCTTAGTTGAATTAAAGAAGGTAGCTAAAGAACAAGGATTAAAAGGCTATTCTAAAATGAAAAAAGATGAATTATTAGCGCAATTAAAATAATTAGCTATTAGACAGGAGGTTTTATTATGGTTAATCCCAATGATGTAAAAAAATTAAGAGAGATGACTGGTGCTGGAATGCTTGATTGTAAGAAGGCATTAGAAGCATCTAGTAATGATATAGATAAAGCTATTGATTGGTTACGTGAAAAGGGTATTTCTAAAGCATCTAAGAAAGCTGATCGTATTGCGGCTGAAGGTTTAAGTAATGTCGTAGTAAAGGATAATAAAGCTATTATTGTTGAACTTAATTCGGAAACTGATTTTGTAGCTAAGAATGAAGAATTTAAAAACTTTCTTGATAAAGTATCAAATATTATCTTAGATGGTAATGTTAATACGTTAGAAGAAGCTTTGAAGCTAAATACGGTTGATGGTACATTATCAGATTCTGTTATTAATTTTATGGCTAAGATTGGTGAAAAGATTAGTTTAAGAAGATTAGTAATAGTAACCAAATCAGCTAATGAAACATTTGGAGCTTACTTACATATGGGTGGTAAAATAGCTGTTTTGACAGTTATTGAAGGTAGTAATGAAGAAGTAGCAAAAGATATTGCTATGCAAATAGCAGCTATGAATCCTAGATATATTAGAAGAGAAGATGTTAGTTTAGAAGATATTGACCACGAAAAAGCTATTTTAAAAGAACAAGCTTTAAATGAAGGTAAACCGGCTGATATTATTGATAAGATGTTAGAAGGTCGTATGAATAAGTATTATCAAGAAGTGTGTTTAGAGGAACAACCTTTTGTTAAAGATAGTGAATTAACTATTAAACAATATGTTGATAATAATAATTGTACTATTAAGAGCTTTATTCGTTATGAAGTAGGCGAAGGTTTAGAAAAGCGTAATGATAATTTTGCTGAAGAAGTAATGAATCAATTAAAGTAATAAAAAAGGAGGTCAAATATGAAAAAGATCATTTCTCTATTATTAGTAGTATTGATGTTAACTGGATGTGGAGCAACTAAGGAAAAAGACAAAGATGTGGTAACTGATGCCACTAAGTTTAAAAAGGAATATACTAAGGTAACAGCTAAGAATCCATTTGTATATGCTACAGCTAATGAAATAATTCAAATTATTGAAAAAGGTACTGGGGTTATTTTCTTCGGTATGTCTCAAGATTTATGGTCTCAAGCTGTTGCACCTATTATTGAAGAAGTAGCCAAAGAAAATAAAATAACTAAAGTATATTACTATAATCCACGTGAAATCCAAATTAATAATACTGCTGAATATCAGAAAATGGTTGTGCTCCTAAAAGACTACTTAAAAACTGATGACAAAGGTAAATCGATTATTAAGTACCCTGCTGTATATGTTATTGATAAAGGTAAGGTAATTGGTGACCATATTATTATTCACGATGGTAAAGCTCAAGTAGTTAATTTAAACGAAGATGAAATAGCAGCCATTAAGAAACCATATAGTAATATAATGTCTAAATTAAAAAAATAAGAACTACTAGTTAGTTCTTTTTTTAGCAAAAATTATTGATTATTTACTATAATATAGTAAAATATTATTATGGAAGGAATGAAAATAATGGATAGTGATATTAATAATTATCGAATAAGGATGGAAAAAGTAATGGAGGCTTTAGAAAGAAATTTTACTACGGTTAGAGCTGGTAGAGCTAATCCAGCTATCCTAGATGATATTGAAGTATTATATTATAATGTTAATACTCCTCTAAAGAGTTTAGCTACTATTTCAGTTCCTGAAGCTAGACAATTATTAATCAGACCATTTGATAAATCTTCTTTAGGAGCTATTGAAAAAGCTATTTTTGAAGCTAATATAGGGCTTACACCAACCAATGATGGTGAAAATATTAGAATAACTATTCCACCTTTATCGGAAGAAAGAAGAAGAGAATTGGTTAAACAAGTAAAAGAGATTGCTGAAGAAAGTAGAATATCGCTTCGTAATTTACGACATGATATTATAAATGATATTAAGAAACAAGAATTATCTGAGGATGAAGAAAAACAAGAAATTAATCGATTACAATCATTGATTGATGAATATAATAAAAAGATCGATGAAAAATTTAAAGAAAAAGAAACAAGTTTATTACAAGTATAAAAGGAGATTAATCTCCTTTTTTTGTTGATACATATATTAATAATTATCGCTAATAATAAATTAATAGATATAAAGTGGAGGATATATGAAAAAGAATGGCTTTACTTTAGTAGAAATATTATCTGTTATTGCTATTATTGGTATGTTTTTACTGATTGTCTTTCCGGCGGTTTCTAAGGCAATAATAACAGCTCAAATAAAATATTTTGAGAGTCAAGAAAATGCGATATTATTTTCTGGGCGTGATTATTTTTCGGAAGATAGATCGAGACTTCCTAAGGCGGAGGGTGCTAAAAAAGCCGTATCGTTAGCTACTTTAGTTGATGAGGGTTATATTAAGATGATAGTAGATAATAAAAGTCGCGATTGTAATCCGGATCAGACATATGTTGAAGCTACTTATATGGCTAAAGGTGACTATCAATATTATGTTAGATTAGTATGTATTGATTATGATACTGAAACAGCAATGGGTGAATGGAGTGATTGGACCACTATCCAACCGACTGGTACTAATATAGATGTGGAGATTCAAACTTTATATAATTATCAGGAACCAGTTACTTATTATAGTGATTGGACTGATTGGACTGATGTAGTAGTTGATAGTAATAATGTTATTCCAATAGCTGAAATAATAGGAACTGAAGAGGATTATCGCACTTTATATCGTTATCAAGATCAACAATGGAAATGGTATAAATTAGATAATGAATATTCTGGTTGTGTAACTTCTAGCCCTGGTACTGGATGGACATACTATTCTTCTAGTACTTGTACTCCCACTACTAGAACATCAAGTAGTTGTAGTTCTTCAGCTCCTGGAACAGGATGGTCGATAGCATATCGTTGTGCTGATCCTACTGGCCCAAGTTCAGTTTGCCAAACGACAGCACCCGCTCCTTATCCTGGGGGGACATGGTCACAGGGGGCTGTTTGTGATACGGTTATTTCTTATTATTGTGCTAATAGTAATTATATCTTACATTATAATCCTTTAGAATGTTTCTGGGAAGGTACTGTTTGGTCAGATTATACTTGTACAGCTACTTGTATTGATGGGTGGTGGGGATTTGATTGTACTTGCTCTGGTAATTGTAATGCGCCATGCCCAGCAGGGGATAAAGTTGAAGGTTATATGTACTATGATGATTGCCCTACCGGCTCTTGTACTACTGGTTCAACCTTAACGTGTACAAGAAAATGGAATGCTACTTGTATCGATATAGTAGCACCACTATCTACTACCATTTATTACTATACTTATACTTGGTATCCAACACCAACCTATATATGGGAGACATCAGTAAGTACAGCTATATATTCGAGACAAATTAATGTTTATTATGATATATATAGTTCGGTAGCTCCAGATGGTTATCCAAATAAAGATACTAATTTAACTCAATTTACTGTATGGACTGATTGGGATATAACTAGTCCAACAACATATGATTATCGGACTATTGAGGATAAAGATCAGGTTAGAACTAGAAGTATAATAATGGATTGGTCTGGCGATGTTTTACCAGATTATGTACCTGAAGCTGATATAGTAGTTACTATTGGTAAACCATTAAATGAGATAAAAGTAGATCCTAATATTAATTTAAAAACTATTGTTGTATATCGCTATCGTACGAAAACAATATAAAAAAGGTTCATTTCTGAACCTTTTTTGTTTGTAATATTTCAATTGAAATTATTACTAGACCCCCTAATAAAAATGCTATCAAACTAGATAATATTAATGCTAAATTATATACTTCATTGATAGGTATTAATATAATAGAACTCATTACTATTAATCCAATAATGGTACTCATTACATAGTTATGATATTTTGATAATAAATAGTTAATTACTTTAGAACTAATAACTATTCCAAGAATAGCACCTATTCCAAAGAAGAATAAAGGTATTAAGATATTAGATTGGAAAGTAGTAGACTCTGCTACATAAGATTGTATCAAATAATACTGGCCTAATA
>JBJKSD010000032.1:0-6705 GCA_046704245.1 Bacilli bacterium | reverse complement strand
TCTCTATCGTTAGATTCTTTATCTCTACACTGCTTCCTACTGTCGTTCCAAATAAGCCTACATTAGTTGTACTTCCGTTATTATAATATAACCCACTTATCTTATACCCATTACCGTCTAAACCTCCTGTAAAATCTGTAATCGGTGTCCATGGATCATAAGCTGTTCCGTCTAAATTAATATTAGCTACCATTATATAGTGACCTGCTAAATCATTACGTATATTATATAGCTGTTGTGGTGTTTGAATAGCATACCATCCCTCTGGTATAATTACTGTTCTTACCACTGGTGCAGCTTCATTCCCAGCTGTATCTGTTAAACTGTAGGTTACTGAATATGTACCTATCGCATTTGGATTTATATCACTTACAAACTGTACATCCTCAGATAAATCCCCTTCCATGTTGTCTATAGCTGACACCCCTGGGTCAATGTAACTTTGCCCTAAATAATTATATAGTGGATTATCTCCTAGTAAAGTAATTACAGGTGCTTCGTTATCAAGCTTAAACTCATTACTTCTTGTAATGCCTGTATTTCCAAATGTATCTTTAGCTAAAATCCATAAATAGTATTCGCCACTTACTCCAGTTGGACTTTTTATTGTTGCTCCACTTGTAAAAGTTGTAATGAAACTTGCTTCACTTGGGATATCTGTACTTGTATTCCACAAATATTTTAAACTGCTATTATCTACTCCTGCAATATCTGTTACCGTTACAGTTGTGCTATTTGTCTTCTTATAAGTTAAATCTCCATTTTTTCCAAAAGCTATAACTGGTGGTGTTGCATCAACATTAACAGTTCGAGTACTTTGGATTGTTATCCCTGAACTGTTTGTAACCGTATAGGTGACAATATAAACTCCACCAACACTGGTATCAACATTATTTTCGGTAACTATACTAGCTGTTATATCCCCATCTTTAACATCTCTAGCTGTTGCCCCAGCATCTACATAAGTAGATCCAATTTCTATTATTTCTGGATTATCCCCTAAAATAGTAATCATTGGTGGTAAATTATAATATCCATCAGAAACAAAACTATCTCCACATTTTAAATATGGAGTATAGTTATAGGTCCTATCAGTAGTTTTTTCTGTGATAACATAACCATCACAATATTCTGATCTATCTTTTAAATCTTTAATTTGTTTAATAAAGCCATTTTCTATCAAGTCATCTAAAAAAATTATAGTAGTATCCCCTATATTTTCTGGAAGATAATCAATATGTTCCATATAATAATTTTCAGCTGCAACAGCTAATGATTTCTCATTAGTATTATAGATCCTTACCCCAGTCCCTTGTATATTTCTAGTAACAATAGGAATAGTTATTAAAGATACTATTGCTATTATCGTAATAACAGCTAATAATTCAATTAAAGTAAAACCTTTATTCTTTCTCATATGGTACAACCTTCTTTAATACTCAAAATTACTTGCTACTTAATCACTTTTCCTGTAATATTTTGGTGTATTTTAATCCTTAGTATATTTTGAATTTATTATATCATAATCAATTAAAAAAAACGAGAAAACTCGTTTTTTATTTATTTTTGTCTATTAATAGCATAATTTAGTTAATTTCCCTAGGTAGACATCGCTAACTAAAACATCTATTTATTATTGTGATATAAAAGAAATTCTTGCGTAACCATTATTGGTTTGCCCTGTTTCAGTGCCACCACCAGGTGCTGGCATTGTAGCGTTACCGGCAATAATTTGAGCATTAGTAAGCGAACCGGTATATGACGAACCGCCGCCGCCTCCGCCGCCGCCATTATTGCTACCACCGCCGCCACCGTAGTAGCCACCGCCACCTCCGGCACCACCGCAAGTACAATCGCCTCCGGTACCCGAACCTCCATTACCTAATGTTCCAGGCCCTGGATATATACTTGAACCACATGCTACACTAGTAGCTGCTACTCCACCAGCACTTGTAGTCGCTCCACCACCACCATTTGTCGGATATTGTCCACCATTACCTGCCGGATTGCCTCCTACACCACCATAATTAGTTGTATAGCCTCCACCGCCACCAGCTCCAGCTACAATAATACGATTACCTAAGGCAGTACCACCACGTCGCATATCAGTTGCTCCGCCTCCGCCTCCGCCGTCATAGATGGCTCCCCATCCACCCCAGCCACCGCCGTTATATCCTGGGGATCCATTTGCGCCACCTATACTTCCTACATAAATATTAATTATCTCGCCAGCAGTTAAGCTTATTTCACCCGTTGCATATCCCCCTTTACCACCGACACTACCATAACCAGAACCACCTTGTGCTCCCCATACTTCTAATTTATAAGTGCCACTAGTAGGTATAGTATAAGTTTGGACTGCCCCAGTATATGCAAAATTCATTGGTGGTGCCACAACATTAACTGTTCTAGTAACTTCTATTGCGGCATTACCACTACTATCACTGACATTATACCTCACTATATATTGACCTAATACATTAGTATCTACTGGATTAGTTACTACTATATTAGCTGTTATATTCCCATCTATATCATCTAAGGCAGTTGCTCCAGCATCTACATAGGTAGATCCCAAAGCAATAGATGTTGGATTATTTCCCAATAATGTAATTACCGGTGGAGTTACATCTACTACATTAACTATTCTTGTAACTTCAGTTGCTATATTACCACTACTATCAGTTACATTATAAGTAACTATATAGGTATTAGGTATAGAAGTATCAACAGGATTATTTACAATAATATGATCTGTTATATCCCCATCTTTATTATCTAAAGCTGTTGCTCCAGCATCTACATAAGTATTACCACACTCTATGGTTACTGGAGAAGTTCCTAATAATGTTATTACTGGCGAGGTTGCATCAATACTTACATTAACAGTTCGAATATTCTGCGCTGTTATTCCTGAACTATTAGTAACAGTATAGGTAACAGTATAAACATCTTCAATACTGGTATCAACATTATTTTCCGTAACAATACTAGCTGTTATATCCCCATCTTTAACATCTCTAGCTGTTGCTCCAGCATCTATATAGGTGGATCCAATTTCTATAGCAATAGGATTTTCTCCTAAAATAGTAATTACTGGTGGAAGATCATAATATCCATCAGTAATAAAATCAGCCCCACATTTTAAATATGGAGTATAATTATAAACTCTATCAGTAGCTTTTTCTATGACAACATATCCTTCACAAGGTAATGATCTATCCTGTAAATCTTTAATTTGTTTAATAAAACCTTTGTCAATTAAATCATCTAAAAAAATTAAAGTAGTATCGCCTATATTCTTTGGAAGATAATCAATATGTTCCATATAATAATTTTTAGCAGCAATAGCTAATGAATTCTCATTAGTTTTATAAATTCGTTCACCTGTACCTTGAATATTTCTTATAACAACTGGAATAGTTATTAAAGATACAATAGCTATTATCGTAATAACTGCTAATAATTCTACTAAAGTAAAGCCTTTATTGTATTTCATATATAGCACCTCTTTTTATTGATTCAAACTATCTACTGCTTTACTATCTAATTTAAGATTAGCAATTATACCTTTCTGATAAGTATAAAAAGCAGCTGCACCAATCATAGCAGCATTATCAGTGCAATAACTTATCCTTGGAATAACTATATCAATATTATTCTTTTGACATTCTTCTTCTAATTTAGCTCTAAGTCCTTTATTAGCAGCTACTCCGCCAGCTACTAATAATTGTTTAACATGATATTCTTGAATAGCTCTCATTGTTTTTTTAGTTAATATATCAATAACTCTATTTTGAAAACTTTTAGCTAAATCAGCAGGATTAATTTCATTTCCTCGTTGTTTTTCATTATGAACTAAATTGATAACAGCACTTTTTAATCCACTAAAACTAAAATTATAGGTATTATCATCTAACGGAGTAGGTAAATTATAATTATCTGTACCAGTTTGTGCCAATTTATCAACTAATGGTCCTCCCGGATAACCTAACCCAATAACGCGGGCCACTTTATCGTATGCTTCGCCAACAGCATCATCTAAAGTACTGCCTATCTTTTCAAAGGAATAATCTTCTTTCATATATATCAACTCAGTATGACCACCGCTAACCACTAAAGCAATAACAGGAAAATGAATCTCTTTCTCTAACTGATTAGCATATATATGACCAACTATATGATTAACAGGTATTAATGGTTTTTGATAAATAAAAGATAAAGTTTTAGCGGTCTGTAATCCTATTAATAGTGATCCTATTAAACCAGGTCCATATGTAACAGCAAAAGCATCAATATCTTCTATAGCCATATGAGCTTTTTCTAATGTTTCTTCTAAAACCATCGTAATATTTTTTAAGTGATTGCGGCTAGCTATTTCTGGAACTACACCACCAAATTGCTTATGAATATCCATCTGTGATAAAACAACAGTACTTATTTCTTCTTTACCATTTCTAATAATGCTAGCGCTTGTTTCATCACAGCTTGTCTCAATAGCTAATATATTCATATCTTTCATTAATTCACCAACTTTTTCTCCATCAAAAGGCCATCATTATTATCATAATATTGTTCTCTAATAGCTACTTGTTTAAATCCAAATTTATAATATAAATTAATAGCTTTAATATTATTCTTATCCACCTCTAAAGTAATATTTTCACATCTATTTTTTATACCCTCATCGATGATATAAGTAAGCATCTTAGAGGCTATCTTTTGTTGTCGAAATTCTTCCTTTACAACTATATCAACTATCTCTATTTTTTCATAAATCATTAAATAATTTGTAAAAGCGACAACCTCGTTATTTATTATATATACTATATATTTAGTAAAAGGATTACTCTGTAAATCACTTCTTATCTTGTCGATATTTATCATATTCGCTGTCGAACTATTGTCAATAAATTTGGCACTATAAATATTATCTAAATTAATCTCTTTTATCATTAAATCACTTCTTACATTAACTGTTTTTCAGCAGCAATTTTCTTCAAATATTTTGGTATTAATTGATGAGGATTAATACCCTCATCATCAATATAATTGTGAACGATTTTTAATATATCAAAGTTAATTTCTTCAACTGTAATATCATCTAGATTAAATGATGTATCACTTATTACTTTTATTTTGCCTATTAAGTTCTTTATTTCAGTTATAAGTTCTTCTCTACTAATATATTTTTCATCAATAATAACATTTTTATCCTTATATACCCCAAAATAGTAACTATCACTCTTAGCATCGATAATTGGAATCACATAACCATCATTATCTACTGATAACATCATTGCTTTTAAACTAGATATAGGTATTATCTTCTTTTTTAAGGTCCAAGCAAAGGTTTTAGCAATTGTTATACCAATTCTAGTACCAGTAAATGATCCAGGGCCTTCTATAACCATAATATTATCTATATCAATAGGTTTTATATTACAAATATTAAAAGCTTCCTCAATATAAGGAAGGGTATATTCTGATAATTGATTATATAACTTAGATGATTTACTATATAACAATTCATTATCTTTAACAATACCAATTACCAAATTAGATAAAGAGGTATCTATAAATAGCGTTATCATAGGACGGCCTCACATAAATCCTCATATTTCTTACCATAAGGAGTAATAACAAAAACTCTGGTATTCTCACCTGTAACTTTAATTTTTATATCTAAACGTTCTTTAGGTAGATATTGTTCAACCATATCAGCCCATTCAATAACAACAATACCACCTTTTTCAAAGTACTCTTCTATACCCAAATCTTTTATATCACCTTTTAAACGATATACATCCATATGATATAGAGGCACTTCACCTTCATATTCTTTAATTATATTAAAAGTTGGAGAAGTTATTGTTTCTTCAATACCTAGACCAGTAGCTATACCTTTAGTAAATATAGTCTTACCGCTACCTAGATCTCCTTCTAAACAAATTATCATATTAGGAAACTTTTCTGATTCAATATTTTGCGCTAATTCAATTGTTTCATGTTCATTAAAAGTTGTAATCTTATATTCCATATTATCACCTACTTTATTATAACAAAATAAAAACAAGTTATTCAACTTGTTTTTGTAAATTTATTTATTTATTTTATCTTTTCCCATATATATTACCTTTTCTTTTTACAAAGGAAGATGGATTAATATATGGTTGTAACTGATCTTTTATTTCTGTGAAATAATTATCAGGATTATATTTAACTCTTCTTTGATTTTTAAACAATCGAGTAACTATTTGACTAAACACAATATGTGAAATCTCTGACCTTGGAACTTGTTGTATGTTTGGCCTTCTATATACACAATCTAAATCAACATGAATATTTCTATTATGTTCTCGTTTTATAACAAAGAATCTTCCATTATGCCTATAAAAATGAGTGGTAGTTGTTATAAAATAGAAATGTTCATCAGTAATAGCTAATATTATACCTGGGTGTCTACCTATTAAAATTCTAGTACCATCATCTTTTCTTATAGGAATGCTATCAATATTTACAACTTGTTTTACGCCATAATAAATTGCTGGTTTTTCATTTTCACAATACATCTAAAATCCCCCTGGTAATTTTTGTTAATTTGTATTATAGCACACAAATAAAAAAACACAATATTTATTGTGTTATTAATATAAAAATCTTGGCAACTACCTATTTTTGCTTACGCTATCGTCGGCGCTGAAC
>JBJKSD010000031.1:0-12793 GCA_046704245.1 Bacilli bacterium | reverse complement strand
ATGCTGTTTTATCAGCAACTGTACCAATAGTACCAGCACGATAGACATTATGTTCACCAAATAATTCTTTAGTATAGTCATGGGCTATAGCTTGATATTCACCAGAGAAATTAAGGTCAATATCAGGGACTTTATCAGCATTAAAACCTAAGAAGGTAGCAAATGGCATATCTTGGCCTTCTTTATCCATCATATGACCACATTCACATTTACGATCAGGTAAATCATAACCACTAGAGTATGTAGCTCCTAAAGGTTTGCCATCTAATTCAAAGATAGTTGTTTTACATTTACTACATATATAATGAGCTGGTAAAGGATTAACTTCTGTAATACCTAACATAGTAGCCACTAAACTAGAACCTACTGATCCTCTACTACCAACTATATATCCATCTTTATTAGATTTACTAACTAATTTTTCAGCAATTAAATAAATAACATCAAATCCTCCACCTATAATACCATCAAGTTCTTTCTTTAATCTATCTTCGATAATTTTGGGTAAAGGATCACCATATTTTTCTTTAGCTGTGATATATACTTTATCTTTAATAATCGTATCAACATTATCCATTTTAGGGCTATATAATTTATCTTTTAGTACTTGTACTTCATCAATCATATCAGCAATCTTTTGAGGATTATTAATAACTATTTCTTTAATTAATTTATCATCATCTAAAAAGGAAAAGGCATCTAACATTTCAGCTGTTGTTCTAAAGTGTGATGATGGTATAAAAGTGATATTATTACGAGCTAATGGGTGTCTTCCACCACCTGGTACTTTCTGATTAATAATAATTTCACGATATACTTTATCTTTTTCATCTAACTGATGAACGTCACCAGTAGCTACTACTAACTTACCATTATCTTTACCTACTTGAATAATCTTTTTTAGATGGTCTTTTAATTCATCTTCATTACCGAAATCACCTATTTGTAACAGATGATTATAGATACTTAATGGTTGAACTTCAATATAATCATAAAAACTAATTGTATTAATTAATTCTTCAGCACTTTTACTACGTGCTAAATCAAATACTTCACCATTATAACAACCACTACCTATTAATAGACCTTCTTTATTCTTTTCTATTTCACTTCTTAAGATACGAGGAGTCTTATAAAAATATTGAGTATTAGCTAATGAAATAATCTTAAATAAGTTTTTAAGTCCAATATTATTTTTAGCTAATAAAGTAATATGATAACCCATACCAATTTTATGGATATCTTCTTTGGATACTAAATTATCTATTTGATCTAAAGTTTCAATATTGTGATCAATTAATTTTTGAATCATCTTATGAAAGATTAAAGCTGTTGCTTCAGCATCATAGACGCCTCTATGATGACTATCTTCATCAAAAGGTATATCATATCTTTTAACTAATTGTGATAAACTATGACGGCCCCAAGAAGGATCTAATACTCTACTTAACTCTAAAGTATCTATTAAAGTATTTTTATATTTACCTAACTTATATTTTTGAAAAGCCATCTCTAAGAATGAGGCATCAAATTTAGCATTATGAGCAACCATAGGTAAATCTTCTACCCATTCCATAAACTTTTTAATAGTTTCTTCTTCTTTAGGTTGATCTTTTAACATACTATTAGTAATACCAGTTATCTTGACAATTGTATCTGGTAATTTACGACCCGGATCAATTAAAGCTGAAAACTTATCAATTATTTCACCATTACATAACTTAACAGCTCCAATTTCGATAATACTATCACCACCACCAGCATTAAAACCAGTTGTTTCAAAGTCAAAGACAACATAGACATTGTCTATTAATTTACTGTCGTTAGGTCTAAATATCATATTGATACTATCATCAATTAAAGTTACTTCAGCACCATAAATTACTTTTATATCCTTAGCTTCACTATAGGCATCAGGAAAGGCTTGTAGCGAATTATGATCAGTTATAGCAATAGCTTTATGACCCCATTTTTTAGCTCTTCAAATTAAATCTTTAGCACTAACGACACTATCCATTTGACTCATATGAGTATGAGCATGTAATTCAATTCTTTTAGCTTTAGTGTCATCTTTTTTCTCATCTTTAGGTTCAATTTTATTAATATCTCTAGCATTCAATACCAAATCTTTAGCATACATATCATTCTTGGTATAACCTTTAACCTTAACCCAATCGTTAGTAGCTAAAGATTTCTTTAAATAGTTATATTCTTCATCATCTCTAGTAAATACTTTGACATACATACTATCAGTATAATCAGTTATTTTTAAGGTAATAATTTTAAAATTATTCTTACTAGATTCAAAATAATCAATACCAAAAATAATACCTTCAATCGTAACATCATTTTCTTCATTTAAAATATTACTTATTTTATCTGATTTACTTTTAATAATTGAACCATAGATAATATTATCTTCTTGTTTTGGTTTAATTACTTTCTTTGGTTCAATTTTTAAACTATTACTAATTTCGGCTTTTACTTCATTTCTTTTTTCTTCATTAATAATAGGATTTAACTCTAATTTTTTAAAACCATACGAATTATATAAAGCTTCTATTTTGTCTTTCAATTTTAATAATTTATTTTGTTCTACTTTATTATTTACTTCGATAGTTAAGGTTTTATTATCGATATTAATATTATTATTGTCAAACATCATAATAGTTGGATTACTCTTAACTAATTGAGTTAAAGTATAGTTCCAATATAAAGTTGCTAAATTATAATTAATATTTTTAACATTAAGATATAATTTTATATCTTTAATACCTTTAACATCAGCAAATGTCTTAGTAAGAGATTCTGTTAATAGCGAAAATATTTCAATTGGTAGTAATTGATCAATATTAATATTAAAAGTCCAAGATTTTTCTTTAGTATTAGCAAACAATTTTATTGATCCATTATTAAAATATTGTTCATATGCTTCTAGTTTTAACTTATTTATTAATTCTTTTAATTTATTGTGCATAATACCACCCATTATCTTTCACTATACTTAAGTATACCAAAAAAAAGATTCATTATAAACTCTAAAATGAATCTTTTTTTATCTTAATTTTAAATATATTTATATTTCTTCTATTTTCATAAAGTTAGTATGTTGTACTTTACCAACTGGAAAGCCTCCAGTAATTATAACTTTATCGCCGATATCTAAAGACATCATCTTTTTAGCAATACTTTTAGCTTCGGCAATTATTTCATCGGTGTTTTTATATTCTTCTACTAAAATAGGATATATACCCCAATTAAGAGTTAAGCTTTTAACTACTCCTTCGTTTGGACTAGTAGCAATAATAGGACAATTGGGTTTAAAACGGCTAATCTTTCTAGCTGTATATCCAGAATTAGTAGCAGCAACAATACATCCTACTTGCAATCGATTAGCACTATCAGCAACACTATAAGCAATAGCACTAGTTATATCTTGTTTTTCGGTTTCCATAGCTTTATCTAATAATGCTAAATAATTTAGATCTTCTTCAGCCGATTCAATAATACGACTCATCATACTGACAGCATCAACTGGATATTCACCAACTGTCGTTTCACCACTTAGCATAACAGCATCTACACCATCGATTACCGCAGTAGCTACATCACTAACTTCAGCTCTACTGGGACGAGGATTTGATTGCATTGAAGCTAACAATTCGGTAGCCACAATACTTACCTTATTAGCTAAGAAACATTTTTCAATAATAGTTTTTTGAATAGCTGGTAATTGTTCCATTGGCACTTGAACCCCCAAGTCTCCTCTAGCTATCATAATACCATCACTAACTTTAATAATCTCATCGATATCTTCAACAGCACTAGCTGTTTCTATTTTTGATATAAGACCAATATGATCATTTTTTAATTCAATTAAAAGATCACTTATCTCTAGTACATCGATGGAACTACTTATATAAGATAAAGCTAAGAAATCAACATTCAGCTTAATAGCAAATAAAATATCTTCCCTATCGGCTCTCGATAGAAAAGGAGTATTTAATTTAATACTTGGAATATTAACTCCTTTATTATCAGCAATAGTTCCTTCATTTTCAACCTTACAAACAATATCAGTACCATCGATAGAGATAACAGTTAATTCAATTAAACCATCATCTAATAATATTTTAGTATTAGGGGTTACTTCTTTATATAAACCTTTATAATTAGTAGCGAAAGCTGTTTTATCCCCCACTATATCATCGTTTATAATTCTAATAATACTATTAGCTACTAAAGTAGCTTGACCTCTTTTTATTTTCCCTATTCTAATTTCTGGACCCTTTAGATCTAATATTATAGTTATCTTTTTATTTAATTCGGTATTTAATTCCTTAATATTATTTATCGTCTTTTCACAGAATTTATGATCAGCATGTGATAAATTAATTCTAATAACATCCATACCAGCATTAATCATTTGTTTTAATATTTCTTTATCATAACTAGCTGGACCAATAGTACATATTACTTTTGTTTTTTTCATATAACCACCTATTTTAATTATATCAATTATTATGATAAAAATATATAGTTGATATTTAGTTTACATCATTATAAAAGATAGATGTCAATCAGTTAAAACATCTATCTTTTGAGCTATTAATTGATATACTGCTAATCTTCTTTCAACCCGACCATTAACTTTAATAGTGTCACCTTTTTTAATATCTTTATATTGTTGATAGGTTTTAGGAAATAAGGTAACATCTATTTTAGATAATTCATCACTACCGGAGATAAAAGCCATCTCTTCACCTTGTTTAGTCTTTATAACTTTGATACTTTCAACATACAAAATAACATCGATGACTTTATTAAAATAACTAGGAATATTAATAATATCAACGGTTTTACTATTGCTTTTATATTTAATAGTCGGATGCGTACTTAGATAAAAACCAAACGCATCTAATTCTTGAGCCATTAATTCGTCCTTAGAAAACTCTTTTACGATTTGCATTTCTGGTTTTTCAATTAAATCTGATTTACCATTATCTATTAACTCAACATAGTTAATAATATGATCTAGATTATGTAATAACGTTTTCTTATTGTAACCAAAACTACTAAAACATCCAGCATAGATAAGTGACTCAATTATTTTTTTGTTGACACTTTTACCATAATTGCGAGTAACAAAATCAATAAAATCTTGATATTTACCATTTATTCTTTCTTTTAAGATAGCATAACAAGCAGCTGAACCAACATTATGGATACTAGCTAAACTAAATCTAATACCAATATCTTCTACTTCATACATATAATCACTTAAATTAATATCGGGTTTTAAAATATTAATATTATTAAGACGAGCTTCATAAATATATTTCTTGGTTTTAATTTCACTACCAATAACACTACCTAATAAATTAACAATAAAATGTTTTAGATAGTGAGCTTTTAAATAAGCCATCTTATAACCTATTAATGAATATGCTACCGAATGTGATCGATTAAAACCATAGTTAGCAAATTTTAGAATCAAATTATATACCTTACTAGCTATCTCTTTAGTATAGCCTTTTTCAATACTACGATTAATAAACTTTTCTTTTTCAGCTTCTAATACTTCACGTTTTTTCTTACCCATAGCTCTTCTTAAAACATCAGCTTCACCTAAAGTATAACCGGCCATAATAGATGCTATCTGCATTATTTGTTCTTGATAGACAATAATACCATAAGTGGGTTTTAAAATCTTATGAAGGTCAGGATGAATATAATCTATTTGTTCTTTATTATTTCGTCTTTTAATATATAGGTCAATATTATCCATAGGACCTGGTCTAAATAGAGCATTAGCTGCTACAATATCTTCGAAACAATGAGGATTTAATTTACGTAAGAAGTTTTTCATACCAGTTGATTCAAACTGAAAGATACCTTCAGTATTAGCATCTTTAAATATTTTAATAGTCTTTTTATCGTCGAGAGGTATGGTATTAAAATTAATATCTATATTATCGGTCTTGCTAATAGAAGATATAATATTCATAATTAACGATAAATTCTTAAGACCTAAGAAGTCTATTTTAATTAACCCTAATTCTTCTAAATATGCCATTGAATAACCAGTAGTATAAATATTATTACTACCTCTTACTAATGGAATAATATTATCTAATGCTTGATTAGATAAAACCATACCAGCAGCGTGAATAGAAGTATGGCGAGGCATACCTTCAATAATGGCTGATACTTCATATAATTCTCTTAAAGAAGGCATCGAATCGATTAATTCTTTAAAGTTTTTATTTTGTTTATATATATCACTTATTTTTAAATGACTAATATTAGGCAACAAATTATCTATTTGATCGATTAATTTTATTGGTATATCTAGAACTCTACCAATATCACGAACTGCTTGTTTCATACCCAGCGTACCGAAGGTAATAATTTGAGCTACCCTTTTATCACCATATTTATTGACAACATATTTAATAACTTCATCACGATAAATATCTGGAAAATCAATATCAATATCAGGCATAGTAATACGTTCTGGATTTAAAAAACGTTCAAATAATAGATCATATTGAATAGGATTTACATCAGTAATACCTAGTGAATAAGATACTAAACTAGAAGCCGCACTACCTCTACCAGGGCCCACTAGAATATTATTCTTTTTAGCATATTTAACAAAATCCCATACAACTAAAAAGTAGTCAGCAAATCCCATTCTATTAATAATATCTAATTCATAATATAAACGATCAACATATACTTTAGTTATTTTATTATCTAATCTTTTCTTAAGTCCTTTTTTACATAATGCTATTAAATATTTGCGTTCATCTATTTTTTCATCATATTTAGGTAATAATAAAGGATGAGATGGAAATTCGATATTACATTCTTTAGCCATCTTTAAAGTATTACTAATATCTTGTTTATTACTTATAGTTAATACTTCATCATAAGTCATTAAATGATTATTATGATGAGGATAATCTTTTATCTCTTCAATCTTTTTACCTTCTCTAATAGCATATAGATATGGTAAATATTTACTATCTTTGGGATCTAAATATAATACTTCATTAATAAAGATTGTAGGAATATCTTTATCTATTTTTTCTTTATAAGAATAGCCAACATAAATATCCGAATAAATCTTTTTTAGATCTTTATAAATAGATATATTAAAAGGAATAATACATATTAAATGATCTTTATATTTTTTTAAATCAGCTATAGTTATCTCATTTTCACTTCTTATAGTTGCTAACTTACATAAATGTTGATACCCTTGATAATTTTTAGCATATAATAATATTTTGGTATTATCTATTTCTAATTCGATACCAATAATAGGTTTAATATCATTATTTAAACATTCATGATAAAACTCCATAGCCCCATATAATACATTTGTATCTGTAATAGCAATAGAGGTAATATTATAGGTTTTTAACTTATTAATTAATCTTTTAATATCATTTAAACTACTTAATAATGAATAATTAGTCTTCACATATAAAGGAACATAACTCATAATATACCTCCTTATAATTCTATTTTACTATATTTTTGTCGTTTTGATAAGAATCAATACTTAAATTGTTTGACTAAAGCCATATAATATGATAAAGTTATATTCACGTGAAACACTTGTAAGGAGGGACAAAAATGGCTAAAAAGGCAACAGCTAGAAAACCTTTGTTTGGTAATAATCGTTCTCATGCTTTAAATGCAACTAGAAAGAAACAAAAATTAAATTTACAACAAATAATTAGTAATGGTAAAAAGGTATTAGTATCTGTTAGAGAAGCAAAAAAGAATAAGCAAGATAAAAAATAAAAAAGTACTTTTAAAGTACTTTTTTATTACTTTTTTGTAAATGGTTTAAATAAAAATGTTATTACTTTAGAAACACAACTAGGGACCTTGATAGCAAAAAAGTTCATTGTAATTCCCCCTTTTTAAAATTATATTATGTCGAATTAAAAAAATAACTAAAATTAGTTATTTTTTAATTGGTCTATTTTATCTTGATAATTATTATCATTAGTTATATATGAACCTGATACTAAGATGTCAGCTCCTGCTTCTTTACATAGAATTGCAGTTTCATCATTTATACCACCATCTACTTCTATTTGAACATTTAAGTGGCGTTTAGTTATTTCTTCTTTTAAAGTTTTTATTTTATTTATTGAAGAACCCATAAATAATTGGCCACCTCTACCAGGATGAACCGACATTACTAACACTAAGTCTATTTTATCTAGATTAGGAAATATTTCTTTGATATTAGTTTCTGGATTGATAGATAGTCCACCTCTTAGACCATATTGTTTAATCTTATCTATATAATTATTAACATTATCTATTTCACAGTGGATAGTAATAAAATCAACATTTAAAAGAGCATATGCTTCAATATATTTATCGGGATCGTTTACCATTAGATGGACATCTAACTTTTTAGATATATATTTAACAAATTTTTTTACTTCACCAAAAGTAAAAGCTTTATTAGGTACAAACTTACCATCCATGACATCAATATGAATATAGTCAGCATCAGTTTTATCTAATTCTTTGACTTTATTTATTATATTATCTTTTATTGATAAAAGAGAGATAGATACTTTCATAATAACACTCCTATTTATGATCTATTAATTTAAGATAACTATCGTAACGTGAAGGTAATATTATACCTTTATCTACTAATTCTTTAATAGTACAATTAGGTTCATTTTGATGTAGACAGTTACGGTATTCACATTGATCTTTATATTTATTAAATTCAATAAAATTATCTCTTATATCTTCGTTTGATATATTATCTAAATCGAGGGCTGAGAAACCTGGGGTATCAGCTACTAAACCACCTTTTAATGTTAATAATTCAACATGTCTAGTAGTGTGTTTACCGCGCCCTAAAGCACTAGATATAGGAGCAGTCTGAAGGTTTAGTTTTTTATTAATAGTATTTAATAACGATGACTTACCAACACCACTTTGACCAGTAAAGACGGTCACCTTATTTTTAAAGAGATGTTTTATTCTAAATAATTGTTTATTAGTATATACTGGATAACCTATCTTTTTATAATAATTCATATACTTTCTTATTTGTTTTTTATCATTAATATCAGTTAGTAAATCTAATTTAGTAAAACAAATAATGGGTTTAATATTATTATAAGATATAATTACTAATAACTTATCTAATAATAGCGGTGAAAAGGCTGGTTCTTTAACACTTATAATAATCATAGCTTGATCAATATTACTAATCGGAGGTCTTACTAGTTCGTTTTTTCTTGGTAATATTTTATCTATGACTTTATCATGTAAATCAAATTCAACATAATCACCAACTAGAGGGGTGATATTATCTAATTTAAAACGCCCTCTAATTTTACATAGTATAATTTCTTTATTATATCTAACATAATAATTATTACTTATTAATTTAATTATTTGTCCTTGCATATATTACCTCTACTGTTCAACTGGTTCTTCTGGTATCGGTTCTTCAGGTACTGGTTCTGGTTCGATAGCTACTACTACTTTTAGGGTTGTGCCTTTAATAATAACAGTATCTTTGGCTCTAGTTTGACTTAAAATAGTACCTGGTTCAACAGAAGAAGTAACTTGATATTCAACAGTTAAATCTAGTTCATATTTATCAGCAAAAGCTTCAATATCAGTTAGAGTCCATCCTTCACCTACAAAATCTGGATAAC
Source organism: Bacilli bacterium (assembly GCA_046704245.1). Lineage (GTDB taxonomy): Bacteria > Bacillota_I > Bacilli_A > RF39 > UBA660 > UBA660. The sequence continues at coordinate 3,074 of JBJKSD010000031.1, read as the reverse complement.
GTTCTACTATGTTAGGTATATATAAGACAATAGTATCACCTTTAGTTAATTTAGTACCTTCTATTGGATCTTGTTCAATAATAGTTTCTTTATCATATTCATCGGGATCATCGACATCTTTCTTTTCAACTAAAACATATAAGCCATAGACATTTTCTAATAACGATTTAACTTCTAAATAATTTTTATCAACATAGTTTTCTAATTCAATATATTTAGTCCCTGTTGATTCATATAGGGTAATTTTAGTGCCTTTTTTAACTGTTCTACCGATCTCGGGACTTGTTTTAACAATATTACCTTCAATAATTGTATCACTATCAATTTTCTTGGTTTCTAAGGCTACCTTAAAGCCTTTATTCTTTAATAACTTTTCGGCATCGACAACGGTTCTATTAGATACATCAGGTATTTTAACATCTGGTACTTGAGTAAAGTATGGGAATACTAATAATCCTATACCTAATAGGGTTAATAATCCAACAAACAATGTTACTAAGGTAATAGCTAACTTACTGTGTTTTTCCATATCGTCACCTGCAATCTGTTTTACAACTGGTTCTTCTTTTGCTTTTTCATGGGTTTTTCCTAATTGAACAGCGGGCATTACTTTGGTCTCTTCTATGTCATGTTCTAAATATTTATATACGTGTCTTGGTTCATTTAACTTCTCTTCGTCGAGAGCGGTTTTTAAATCATCATACATTTCCCTAGCATCATTATATCTATTTTTAGGATTCTTAGCAGTTGCTTTTAAAATAATATTTTCAATACTTTGAGGGATATCAGCTATTTGTTTTCTTATATTAGGCATTTGATCCTTTAATTGTTTTAAAGCAATTTCAATAGCATTTTCACCTTTAAATGGTAATTTACCAGTCAATAGCTCATACATAATAATACCTAAAGAATATATATCACTCTTAATTGTACATCCTTTACCACTAGCTTGTTCTGGTGATAGATAATGAACTGATCCCATAACCGAGTTAGTTTGGGTTAATTGGGAATTGTTTAAGGCAATAGCAATACCAAAATCAGCTATTTTAACTAAACCATTTTCTAAGATTAATATATTTTGGGGTTTAATATCACGATGAATAATATAAGAATCATGCGCGTGGGCTACACCATCAGTAAGTTGCAACATAATATCAATTACTTCTGGTACTGTTAAATATCCTCTTCGTTTAAGTAAACTCTTTAAAGTTTTACCTTCTTTAATATATTCCATAACAATATAATATTGGCCATCATCTTCACCAACATCGTATATTTCAACAATATTAGGATGTGATAAACTACTAGCTGATAAAGCTTCACGTTGAAAACGACGCACAAACTTTTCATCAGACGCTAAATCACCTCGTAATATTTTTATGGCTACTTCACGATCAAGGATAATATCACGCGCTAAATAAACATTAGCCATACCACCTTCGCCAATATTTCTAATTATTTCATAGCGATCACTAATTCGTTGCCCCTTTGATACCATTATTCTTCACCACTTTTCCTAATCAAATATGCGATTGAAATATTGTCAGTACCCCCTCGGTTATTACTCTTCTTAATCAATCTTATGACCTTTTCTTCAATATCAATATCACTATTTAAAACTCTTTCTATTTGTTCTTCAGATACCATACTAGTTAATCCATCACTACATAATAAAATAGCTTCAACATCAATATCGACATCAAATATATCCATTTCGATTGGGTTACTAGCTCCTAAAGCTTTCATCAATACATTCTTGCGTGGATGTTCTTTAGCTTGTTCTTCAGTTAATTCACCAGTTGAAACTAATAAATTGACTAAAGTATGGTCATGAGTAACTTTATGTAATTTATTACTTTTTAATACAAAACCAGCACTATCACCAATATTACCAAATAATAAATAATCTTTAGTTAGAATAGCTACAACTAAAGTAGCTCCCATACCTTTACTTACAGCATTATTTTCAATATATTTACATATCTCATAATTAATTTCATCAACGTTAGCTTTTAACCAATTGACAGCTTCAGCTTTAGTACCTATACTTTTACGATTTTTAAAATCTTTAGCTAAATGCATAATAGCAAGAGATGATGCCACTTCACCATTAGAGTGCCCTCCCATACCATCAGATACCGTCATTAAATATTCATCACTTTTATTTTTAACAATAATGACACTATCTTCGTTATGTTCTCGTACTTTACCAGCATCTGTTAAATAAAATGTCTCCATTATAATCCTCCTAGTGTTTTGATCTTAATTGACCACAAGCAGCATCAATATTAGAACCGAATTCCCTTCTTATTGTTACATTTATTTTATTCTTTTTTAATATATCATAAAATTTTAAGATGCGTTCTTTACTACTTTTCTTAAAATTGATATTACTAGTTTCATTATAAGGTATTAAATTAACATATGAATTTATACCTTTTAATAAATTAGCTAAGGCTATAGCTTCTTTTTCACTATCATTTATATCATACAACATTATATATTCAAAAGTAACCCTTCGATTAGTTTTTTTAATATATTTTTTAATAATATCAATTAAATCATTTATTTTATATACTTTATTAATAGGCATTAACTTATCTCTAATTATATCACTTGGAGCATGCAAACTAATAGCTAGATTAACTTGAAAGTCTTCTTCCATAAATTGTTCTATCTTAGGTATTAAACCACAAGTAGATATTGTTATATGGCGAGCTCCTATATTTAAACCTTTATTCTCGTTTATTATTCTAATAAACTTTATAACATTATCATAGTTATCAAATGGTTCACCTATACCCATGATAACAATATGAGAGATTCTTTCATTTAACTCTCTTTCCATAATAATAACTTGTAAGACCATTTCATGTACTGCTAAATTTCTAACTTTTTTTAAACGGCCGCTTTCACAGAAGGTACATCCCATATTACAACCCACTTGTGTCGATATACAAAGGCTATTACCATAGTTGTGTTTCATTAATACAGTTTCAATTTTATTACTATCACTTAATTGTAATAAATATTTGATAGTATCATGATCAGCTTTCTTATCAATAATAATAGGT
>JBJKSD010000030.1:0-4213 GCA_046704245.1 Bacilli bacterium | reverse complement strand
CACCAATTAATTCAATAGCCGTAGCTCCAAAAGACATCTTAAAGTGATTTAAACCACTATATTTACTTCTTTCATCAAAGACACAACTTATACCATTAAGATTAATATCTGTATATCCTTTTTCTAAATATTCAGCGATAATTAACCATTTTAATAGATGATTAGCATTATAATTACGATATTTAGGATTATGACCATCTAATAAGAAATATAGATGTTTATTATAATTAATAACTAAAGTAGCTGCTATAATTAAACCGTCAGGATATTGACGATAAAAGTTAGTAGCATTCATCATTTCCTTCTTATATATACCTAATAGACGATCAGATTCAATCTTTTTATTAACTAAGGATTCATCCTTAGTTTTTTGTAATTGGTCGATTAAATAATTATTATGATCGCTTTCTTTACTATATAATTGTTGAGCATTGCTTAAGAGCGTAACAGGATTTAATTTAGCGTAATAAATATCGATCATACCATTTTCGTTAAAAATATCATAGTAATCTAAATAATAATCTAATTTTCTAACATGTTTATCTTTAGTCATACCATATAATGTCTCAATATCTTCACGTTCACCACGATGAACAGTAACGCCCTTTTTAATAGCTTTCCTAATACTTGTCTGTATATTTTTACTTAAAGATAAGAATAATGGTTCTGGTTTTCTATTACCTTCAATAATAGCATTACATCTAGGCTTTAAAGTTTCAAAATTATTATTAAAGCCTTGGTGAACATAACCTAACTTTTTAAGATCTTTAATAATTGATTCGTTTTCTTCAATAATAATATTACCATCTTTATCTTTAGTTCTATATATAATATATGGATCTATTTTAATAAAGATAAAACGTTGCTTACTTAGTAGGTGTCTTAATTTCATCGTAAATAATTTCAATAGATCAGTATCATTATAATCAATTAAGAATCCTCTAGGTACATAAGCCCATTTATATCTATTAAATAATGTTTTATATAACACTAATGCAGCAGCATGGACAACATTATCATCATCAACTAAACCTATATAGTGTGACATAAATCCATGTCTTTGCATCAAACGGCCATAATAAGAACTTTGATAGGCGCTAGTATTTCCATGATTTAAAGCATAATTATCAAATTCTTGTTCGGTTAAAGTAATAATTTTCATGCTAACATTCCGTTCTTCCGTTTTTAGTGAATTATATAATTATATCATAAATTGACATTTAATCAATTAAAAGAAAATAATTTCATTTTATTAGGCATAAATATTAGTATAATTAGTTAACATGTTTTATAAAAAATGATATACTAATAATAGTTCGGAGGTAAAGATTGGTATGGAATTTGAAAATAAGAAGATCTTTGTATTGGGTATGGCTAGAAGTGGTTATGAAGCTGCTAAATTATTAAGTAGATATCATAATGATATCGTATTATATGATGATAAGAGTACTCAAGATGAAGATCATATAAAAGAGTTAAAAGATTTAGGAGTTGAAATAATCTTTGAAGGCCAACCAGATGATATTTTAACGGCTGATTTTGATTATGTAGTTAAAAATCCTGGTGTACCATTAAATCATAAGTATGTAAAAATAGCCGAAGAACTAAATATTCCAGTCATCAACGAAGTAGAGATGGCTTATCATTTATTACCTAAAGATATTAAATTAATTGGTATTACTGGGACTAATGGTAAAACGACTACAACTACTCTAGTGTACGAAATGTTAGCTCGCGCTGGATTACCCGCACATTTAACGGGTAATATTGGTTTTCCTTTATGTGGATTTATCGATACGGTTAAGAGCGGCGATATTGTCGTAATGGAAATATCATCTCACCAGTTAGCTAATACTATAGATTTTAAAACCGATATTAGTGTTATGACTAATTTAACAGAAGCTCATGTTGATTTCTTTGGTAAATATGAAGACTATCTTAAAATTAAGCAAAAGATATTTAATCATTATACGGAAAAAGATATAGCTGTTTTAAATAAAAGTGATCGAAAAGTTATGGAATATACTAGGGATATTAAATCAACTAAGAAATACTTTTCAAGTAAAGAAAAAGTTGATGGTAGTTATTTATTAAATAATATTATTTATTATAATGATGAAGAAGTAGTTAATATTGAAAATATTAGATTAGTAGGAGTTCATAATTACGAAAATATTATGGCTGCTATTATAGTAGCAAAACAATTTAATGTCGATAATAAAGTTATTCAAGACTTCCTAAAAGATTTTAGTGGTGTTGAACATCGCCAAGAGTTTGTAGCTGAAATTAAAGGTGTAAAAATATATAATGATTCTAAAGCTACTAATATTAAAGCTACTCAAGTAGCATTAAGTGCTTTTACTCAACCAGTAGTATTATTATTGGGTGGTATGGAAAGAGAACAAAATTTCTATGATTTAAATGATTATGTTGAATATGTTAAAACAATAATTTGTTATGGTGAAACTAAACAACGAATTAAAGAATTTGCTGATAAACATCGAATTAAATGTATAATAGTTGATACTCTAGAAGAAGCAACTAAAGAAAGCTTACTAGAAGCTCGTGAAGGTGATGCTATATTATTAAGTCCAGCATGTGCATCTTGGGATCAATTTAAAAGTTTTGAAGAACGAGGAGAACTATTTAAGAAATATGTTAAAGAACTAATAGAGGAGTGATATTGTGCCATTTATTAAGGAAGTAAGGGCTAGAGAAATATTAGATTCAAGAGGTAATCCAACTATCGAAGTAGATATTATAACAACCAGCGGGGCCATGGGAAGAGCGAGCGCCCCATCAGGAGCTTCAACAGGAAGTAAAGAAGCATTAGAGTTACGAGATAATGATCAAAGATATAATGGTAAGGGTGTATTAAAAGCTGTTAATAATGTTTTAACTGTTATTAAACCTAATTTAATTAATAAAGATGTTCATAATCAAAAAGAAATTGATGAATTATTGATTAAATTAGATGGTACTGAGAATAAAAGTAGATTAGGAGCTAATGCAATATTAGCAGTATCGTTAGCTATTTTAAAATGTGCTGCTAATTATGATAAGAAACCTTTATATAAATATATAGGAGAAGGTACTTTATTACCTACACCGATGATGAATATTATTAATGGAGGAAGTCATGCTAATAATAATATTGATTTTCAAGAATTTATGATTATTCCTGTTCAGGATAGTATGAAAGAACGCATAAGGGTAGGAGCTGAAGTATTTCATTCATTAAAACAAATATTAAAAGATAATAATTATAGTACATCAGTTGGTGATGAGGGTGGCTTTGCACCAATACTTAAAAGTAATACTGAAGCTTTAGATTTTATTATGAATGCTATTGGAAAAGCTGGTTATACCCCAGGTAAAGATATCTATCTAGCGTTAGATATTGCAGCTAGTTCAATTTATAATAAAGAAACAAAAAAATATCTATTAAAAGCTGATAATAAAGAATTAACAAGTGAAGAATTAATTAATTACTACATTGAATTAATAAATAAATATCCTATATCATCGATTGAAGATGCGCTAGATGAAAATGATTGGGAAGGATTTAAATTACTTACTGAAAAATTGGGTAATAAAGTTCAATTAGTTGGCGATGATCTATTTGTAACTAATATGAAATTACTACAACAAGGTATAAATCAACAAGTATGTAATGCTATCTTAATAAAACCTAACCAAATTGGTACTTATACGGAGATGTTACAGACTATCAATCTAGCTAAACAAAACAATTATAAAACAATTATTTCGCATCGTAGTGGCGAAACTGAAGATACAACTATTGCTCATATAGCAGTAGGACTTAATTTAGGGCAAATAAAAAGTGGTTCTTTATCTAGAACCGAAAGAGTATGTAAATATAATGAATTAATAAGAATTGAAGAAGAACTTAATCAATAAGTTCTTTTTTATGTATAAGTTTACATATAGCTGTCAAAATTTGTAGGAAAAAATTGCTAAATTAATAGTAGATAATATATAATTAAAATAGAGGGGAGTTACTAAAACGAATGAGAAAGAACAAAACAAGGTTATATATTTTCCTTCTTATTATTACCATGTTCTTTTTAACTATAGGTTATGCTTTGTTTGCTGAAACACTTGCTATCTCAGGTACAGCTAATACTCTAGGTAGTTTTGATATTCAATTTACGGCTGCTACTACTAGTAATGTAACTGCATGTACTCCTAC
>JBJKSD010000029.1:0-44934 GCA_046704245.1 Bacilli bacterium | reverse complement strand
CTTTTACCATTGCAAAAGCATCATATAAAATCTTTTGCGCAATACCTTTTTTACCTTCACGCATAATAGTATTAATTAATTTAGTAACTATTTTTGAGTTATATAATGGATCAGGTAATACATCTCTTTTAATTGCACGTCTCTTACGCATCTTAATCCTCCTTACTTAGGTCTTTTTGCACCGTATTTAGAACGTCCTTGACGACGTTTTTCAACACCTGCAGTATCTAAAGTCCCACGAATAATATGATAACGAACTCCAATTAAATCTTTAACACGTCCACCACGTACTAATACAACACTGTGTTCTTGTAAATTATGTCCTTCTCCAGGAATATAAGCAGTAACTTCCATTCCATTACTTAGACGAACACGAGCATACTTACGCAAGGCTGAGTTAGGTTTCTTAGGAGTCATAGTTCCAACACGAGTACATACTGCTCGTTTTTGGGGAGAATTAACATTAGTAGTAATTCTCTTGATACTATTTAAGCCAATTCCTAGAACCGGTGATTTACTTTTTCTTGTTTTATTTTTTCTTCTTTTTCTTACTAGTTGATTAATTGTAGGCATTAATAAGCCTCCTTTCATGACACATATCCAGGTGTATCATAACTCTAAATAAATTTTAGGGTTATCCACCCATAATTAATAAGCTCTTATAATATAACATCTTTATTATATGAATGTCAATAAAAATTATGACAAATTTTATCTAAAATGAATAAAATAAAAGGTGCCTAGAGGCACCTTTTATTCTAAAAATTCTTCTTCTAAAGCTTCCATTGGTTCATCGTCGACAAATTCACTTTCTAGATCGTAATCAACATTACTATAGTATTTTATGCCAGTACCTGCTGGAATTAATTTACCAATAATAATATTTTCTTTTAATCCTTGCAATCTATCAACTTTACCTTTTATCGCTGCATCAGTTAATACTCTAGTTGTTTCTTGGAATGATGCGGCCGATAGGAACGAATCAGTTTCTAGTGATGCTTTAGTAATACCTAATAGAATAGCTCTACCAGAAGCTGGTTTCTTATTCTTTAGGATAGCCTCTTTATTTAATTCTCTAAATTCATGCATATATACTAATGAACCATTTAATAATCCAGTATCTCCTGAATCTAAGATCTTAATCTTAGATAGCATTCTACGAGCAATTATCTCAATATGTTTATCACTGATATCGACACCTTGTGAACGATATACTTTTTGAACTTCTTTTAAGATATATTCAGCTACAGTAGTAGGATCAGTTGCTGCTAATAATTCTTTAGGATTAATAGCTCCTTCAGTTAATCGATCGCCAGCATTAACTGTATCCCCTTTACTAACACGAAGTTTTGCTCCATAGTTAGATATATGTTCTTTAGTTTCTTTATCATTAGTAATATATATTTTATATTTACCACGTTCTTCATCAACATCTGATATAGTGCCAGATATCTCACTGATAGTAGCTTTACCTTTAGGATTACGAGCTTCAAACAATTCTTGAACACGAGGTAACCCTTGTGTAATATCTTCTCCAGCTACCCCACCAGTATGGAAGGTTCTCATGGTTAATTGGGTACCAGGTTCACCAATAGATTGAGCTGCCATAATACCTACAGCTTCACCTATTTCAACTATATTTCCAGTTGCTAGGTTACGTCCATAACATTTACGACATACTCCATTGACAGTACGGCAGGTAAGAATAGTTCTAACTTCAATCGCTTTAATACCAGCTTCTACTATCTTATCAGCAATACTATCAGTAATTAGTTCACCTTTTTCAACTATTACTTCTTTTGTTTCCGGATTTATAACTTTCTTATTAGTATATCTTCCAACAATACGATCATATAATCCTTCAATAACGGTACCTGACTTTTCATCAATAAATTCAGATACCAATATACCTAATTCAGTACCACAATCATCTTCTTTAACAATTATGTCTTGTGCTACATCTACTAAACGACGAGTTAAGTATCCTGAATCAGCTGTCTTTAACGCTGTATCAGCACTACCTTTACGAGCACCGTGAGTAGATAAGAAGAATTCTGATACATTTAATCCTTCTTTAAATGATGATACGACAGGTATTTCAACTAATTCACCATTAGGCTTTTGCATTAATCCTCTCATACCGGCAAGTTGCGTATATTGGCTAATATTACCTCTAGCTTTTGAGTTCATCATCATAAGTAATGAATTATCATAACCATTATCAATATAATCATTTAATTCTTTTTGGACTTCATTCTTAGCATTATTCCATGCTGCTATAACTCTATCAACACGTTCTTGTTCAGTAATTAAACCTCTTTGGAATTGTTTATTGATAGTTTCTACTAATTTCTTAGTATCTTCTAAGATAGCTGGTTTATTTTTACTTACTGTAATATCAGATATAGCAATAGTAACACCAGCTAGAGTTGAGAATTTAAATCCTAAATCCTTTAACTTATCTAGCATAATAGAAGTCTCGGTAGTCTTATAACGTTTATATACTTGAGCAATAATCTTTTCTAGATCACCCTTTTTAAATGGTTTAACAAGTGACATCTTAGCCACTTCTTCTTTAATATTGACACCATAATCTAAGAAGAATTTACTTGGAGTAATACGTTCAATATTTTCAGTACTTGCTTCATTAATATAAGGGAAAGCATCAGGTAATATTTCGTTAAATATTAATTTACCAATAGTAGTAACTAGATATTTATTCTTTTGATTTTCAGTAAATACTTTATATTTAAATGAATTTACTGGTACAACCACTCTAGTATGAAGATCTATTTCATTTCTTTCATAAGCCATAATAGCTTCGTTAGCATTTTTAAATATACGACCTTCTTGTGGTTTTTCAGCTTCTTCTCTAGTTAAATAATAGTTACCTAAGACAATATCTTGAGCTGGAGTAACAATAGGTTTTCCATCCTTAGGATTTAAAATATTATTAGCTCCAAGCATTAATATTCTCGCTTCAGCTTTAGCTTCTTCAGATAATGGAACGTGAACAGCCATTTGGTCACCATCGAAATCAGCATTAAAAGCTGCTGTTACTAATGGGTGTAAGGTTATAGCTCTTCCGCCAATTAACTTAGGTTCAAAAGCTTGAATACCTAATCTATGAAGAGTAGGAGCTCTATTTAATAGAACTGGATATTCATTAATAACATCTTCGACAACATCCCATACTCTTTCATCTAAAGATTCAATTAATCTTTTAGCTGATTTAATATTATGAGCAATATCTCTTTCAACTAAACCTCTAATAATATGCGGTTTAAACAATTCAATAGCCATTTCTTTAGGTAATCCACATTGATACATCTTTAGATCAGGTCCTACAACGATAACTGAACGACCTGAATAGTCAACTCTTTTACCTAATAAGTTTTGACGGAAACGGCCTTGTTTACCTTTTAACATATGACTCAATGATTTTAATGGTCGATTGCCAGCACCAGTAATACTTCTACCTCTTCTACCATTATCAAATAAAGCATCGACAGCTTCTTGTAACATACGTTTTTCATTTTGAATAATGATTGAAGGAGCACCTAATTCGGTTAACTTCTTTAAACGATTATTACGATTGATAACACGGCGATAAAGATCGTTTAAATCACTAGTAGCAAATCTACCACCATCTAATTGAATCATCGGTCTTAAATCAGGTGGAATAACAGGAAGTACATCTAAAATCATCCATTCTGGTTTATTACCTGATTGATAGAAAGAATCTAAAATTTCTAGACGTTTTAATAATCTAATACGTCTTTGCCCTTGAGCTTCTTCTACTTCTTTTTTAATTTCATCTATTTCTTTTTCTAGATTAACTTCTTTTAACAATTCTTTTATAGCTTCAGCACCCATACCTACTTTAAAAGTATTACCATACTTTTCATAGTAAGCACGATATTCTTTTTCGGATAAAGTTTGTTTCTTTTCTAAAGGTACATTACCTGGATCGATAACAACATATGATACAAAGTATAATACTTCCTCTAGATCTCTAGGTGACATATCTAGAACTAATCCCATTCTAGATGGTACTCCTTTAAAGAACCAAATATGTGATACTGGTGCCGCTAAGGCAATATGACCCATTCTTTCACGTCTAACTTTAGAACGAGTAACTTCAACACCACAGCGATCACAGATAATATTTTTATATCTTACTCTTTTATATTTGCCACAACTACATTCAAAATCTTTAGTTGGACCAAATATTTTTTCACAGAATAAACCATCTCGTTCGGGTTTTAAGGTGCGATAGTTAATAGTTTCTGGTTTCTTAACTTCACCATATGACCATTCGAGAATTTGTTCGGGAGAAGCAATGCCAATCTTTAAGGCTTTAAAATTATTGACTTCTATCATTCAACATCATCCCCCTCTAATACTTCTTCTTTTTCTTCAGCAATTGGTTCTTCTTCATCATTAACATCAATTTCTTCAATAGTTAACTTAGAATCTAACTTCTCTTCATTTTCTTCTAGTTGCTTTAATTCAATAATTTCATCTTGATCATTAATTACTGAAATATCTAAACCCAAAGCTTGAAATTCTTTAACTAATACTCTAAATGATTCAGGAACTCCCGCTTGTCTAATTTGTTGTCCTTTAACTAAAGCTTCATATACTTTAACTCTACCAATGACATCATCAGATTTAACAGTTAACAATTCTTGAAGGGTATGAGCAGCTCCATAAGCATATAGTGCCCAAACTTCCATTTCTCCAAATCTTTGGCCACCAAATTGAGCTTTACCACCCAAAGGTTGTTGAGTTACTAATGAGTAAGGTCCAGTTGAACGGGCATGTAATTTATCATCAACCATGTGTGATAATTTAATCATATACATGACACCAACTGTTACTCTATTATCAAATGGTTCACCAGTTCTACCATCATATAGAACAGTCTTACCATCTTCAGCCATTTTAGCTTCAGCCATCATATCTTTAATATCATTAGCTGTTGCTCCATCAAATACTGGAGTAGCAATATGAACATTTAATTTCTTAGCTGCCATTCCTAAATGTAATTCGAGGATTTGACCAACGTTCATACGGCTAGGTACACCTAATGGATTAAGCATAATATCTACTGGTGTACCATCTGGTAAATATGGCATATCTTCTTGCGGTAAAATTAATGATATAACGCCTTTATTACCGTGACGACCAGCCATCTTATCACCAACTGATATCTTTCTCTTTTGAACAATATATACTCTGATTACTTTGCTAACACCAGCAGGTAATTCATCATTTTCTTTGCGTGAAAAAATCTTAATATCATGAACAATACCATCGCCACCATGTGGAACTCTAAGTGATGTATCACGTACTTCTCTAGTTTTTTCACCAAAGATAGCATGTAATAATTTTTCTTCACTAGTAAGTTCAGCTATTCCTTTAGGAGTAACTTTACCTACTAAGATATCCCCTTCTTTTACTTCGGTACCAATTTTAACAATACCTTCATTATCTAGATTCTTTCTAGCTTCTTCACCAATATTAGGAATATCTCTAGTTATTTCTTCAGGCCCTAATTTAGTTTCACGACATTGTATTTCATAATCTTCAATATGAATAGATGTATATACTTCATCTTTAACTAAACGTTCGCTTAAGATAACAGCATCATCATAGTTATATCCACCAAAAGTCATGAATGCTACTAAAGCGTTCTTACCTAACGCTAATTCACCTTGATCAGTACTTGGTCCATCAGCAATAACATAACCACGTTTTACTTTTTCTCCAGCTTTAACAATAGGAACTTGATGATAACAAGTACCTTGGTTTGAACGTTCAAAGTTAGATAAATAATAAGTATCGTAACCCTTTTTATTTTTAATAACAATCTTTTTAGCATCGGCATATTCAACTACACCATCAGCTTTGGCTATTATAACAGCTCCACTATCTTTAGCTGCAGCATATTCAATACCAGTACCAATTAATGGTGCTTCAGTTGTTATTAAAGGAATAGCTTGACGTTGCATATTAGCACCCATTAAAGCACGTGTCGCATCGTCATGTTCCAAGAAAGGTATACAACTAGTAGTAACTGATACTATTTGTTGAGGTGAAACATCAATTTAGTCTATTTGATCACTCTTAACAATTCTATTTTCACCACGATAACGAACTGTAACTTCATCATCTAAGATAGTACCTTTTTCACTTATTTTAACGGTAGCACCTGAGATAACAAAATCATTTTCTTCATCAGCAGTTAAATAATCAATTTGATCAGTTAATTTTTTCTTTACTACTCTTCGATATGGAGTCATAATGAATCCATAATCATTAACTTTAGCATAACTAGCAAGTGATGTAATAAGTCCAATATTAGGTCCTTCAGGAGATTCAATTGGACATATTCTACCATAGTGAGAATAGTTAACATCACGAACTTCCATACCAGCTCTATCTCTAGATAAACCACCAGGTCCTAATGCTGATAAACGTCTCTTATTAGTTAATTCAGCAATTGGATTAGTTTGATCCATAAAGTGAGATAATTGGCTACTACCAAAGAATTCTTTCATTGCAGCCGTAACTGGTCTTATATTAATTAAGGTCTTAGGAGTAATATTATCTATATCTTGAGTAGTCATTCTTTCGCGAATAACTCTCTCCATACGACTAACCCCTATTCTAAATTGATTTTGTAATAGTTCCCCTACTTGGCGAATTCTTCTATTACCTAAGTGATCAATTTCATCAATATTACCGACACCATTTAATAAATTTAAATAATATGATACAGCTGCATAAACATCAGAAATAGTTAATCTCTTAACATCTATCATCTGATCATTACCAATAATTCTTAATTTCTTTTTCTTATCAATAGGTGAATAGATACTAATAATTTGGATTTTATTATAAGTATCTAATTCATCATTAATAGCTACTTCTTCTACTCCATATCCTTGTTCCAAGTATGGTTGTAATTTTTCTAGGATATCCTTAGTAATTAAAGTATCTTTCTTAACAACGGTTTTATTTTTTATCTTTATATCTTCAGCAATAACATTATTTAATAAACGATCGCTAACATTTAATTTCTTATTAAATTTATAACGCCCTACTTTTGCTAAATCATATCTAAGCACGTCAAAGAATCTGGTAATCAATTGATTCTTAGCACTCTCTAAAGTAGCTGGTTCACCAGGTCTTAATTTTTCATATATTTCAATTAATGCTTCATCAGTATTCTTAGTAGAATCTTTAGCTAAAGTATTTTTTAAATAATCATCTTCACCAAATAGTTTAATAATAGCTTCATCTGATGATAACCCCAATGCTCTAAGTAAAGTAGTAATAGCTACTTTTCTAGTTCTATCTATTCTTACGTACATTACATCTCTAGCATCAGTTTCAAATTCCAACCATGTACCACGTGATGGAATAATTTTCGCACCAAAAGATATTCTCCCATTCTTATCTATTTCTTTTTCGAAATAGACACTAGGAGAACGTACTAATTGAGATACAATTACTCTTTCTGCCCCATTGATAATAAAAGTACCAGTATCAGTCATTATAGGCATATCACCTAAAAAGATTTCTTGTTCTTTAACTTCACCAGTTTCATGATTAAATAATCTAACTTCTACTCTTAATGGTGCTGAATAAGTAGTTTCTCGATCTTTACATTCTTTGATAGAATATCTAGGTTCATCAAATGAATAATTGCCAAACTCAAGTGATAACACACCTGAAAAACTTTCGACGGGGAATAGGTCTTGGAAAACTTCCTTTATACCTTCCTCTATAAACCATTGATGAGATTTTTTTTGAATTTCTAACAAGTCTTTTAATTCTAATGAATTGTCTATCCTTGAGAAATTTCTACGTTTACGAGTTTCTCCAAAATTCATAACTTTATATGCCAACTCTTTCACCCCTATACAAAATTAATATTCAAAGAACATATACTTTAAAAAAGAATACGCCACCAATTTATAATGATATCAAAATAATTTCTACAAGTCAATAAAAGTTTTTAAAAACTTTACAATTATTTTATAGCTTTTACTACAAAATATCCCTTTGTTTTTTCCATAATAGAAATCTTATATATATTAGTGAAATACTTAATTAAACTCTCTGCTCCTTGTTGTTTTCTAATTACCAACCACAACTCGCCATCCGCCGTTAAATATTCTTGGGCTTTTTCTAATATTTCATATACGACTTTTTTCCCCGCCCTAATTGGGGGATTAGTAATAATTATATTATATTCATCTTTAATATTGTCATATATATTACTTGCAAATATACTAACATTTTGAACACCATTGATATGAGCATTCTCTTTGGCTAATTGTAATGCTCTATTGTTGATATCCACCATATCTACTTCTATATCTGCTATTTTAGCTAAAACAATACCAATAGGACCATAGCCACATCCTACATCTAATAATTTACCTTTTAACGGTGTCTTACCAATAGTCTCAATTAAAAGTTTAGTACCAAAATCTAGATAATTGCGTGAAAAGACACCACTATCAGTATAAAATATAAATTCTTGATTTAAAACTTTAGTTATTATTTTTTTTCTTTTATCTTTCAATTGATCATCATTAATAAAATAATGCCCCAATAAAATCACCTCTATAAACAAGAATAAAGCCTATCAATATTATAGGCTTTTTATATCTTGTTTATTATTTTAATTCGATAGTTGCTCCAGCTTCTTCAAGTTGTGCTTTTATTTGATTTGCTTCTTCGCTTGGAACGCCTTCTTTAACAGTGCCACCATTATCAACTATATCCTTTGATTCTTTTAAACCTAAACCGGTAATATCACGGACTAATTTGATAACTTGAACTTTATTAACTCCTGCTTCTGTCAATACGACATCAACTTTAGATGGACCAGCTTCAGCAGTAGCTTCAGCTACAGGTGCAGCAGCAACTGCTACTGAACTTGGATCTACTCCAAATTCGTCTTTCATCGCATCTACTAATTCCTTAATTTCTAATAATGTCATTTCTTTTAATGAGCTAATAAATTCGTCTCTTGTTAATTTTGCCATTTTCTTTCCTCCTTATATTTAATATTATTTATTTTCAGTTTCTTTTTGTTCAGCTAGTAAATTTAAACATATTGATAAATCTCTAGCTACGCCAATTAATCCACCAGCAAGCATAGTAAGTAAATCATCTCTTGATGGTAAAGTAGCTAATTGTTCTAAAGCTCCTTTATCTGATATTTCTCCATCGATAATACCTACTTTTAATTCTAATAATTTGTTATTCTTTGCAAACTTACTTAGAATTTTTAATGGTGCTATTGGATCGTTAGCAAAAGTTATGGCATTAGGTCCTTCTAGATATTGATCATCTAGTTTAATTTTTAAATCATCTAATGCTAACTTAGTTAGAGTATTCTTATAGACTTTCATATCAGATTGTGCTTCTCTTAACTTCTTACGCAGTTCAGTTAATTCAGCTACTGATAGTCCACGATAATCTACTAAGATAACAGCTGATGAATTCTTAAACTTATTCTTAATTTCATCAACAATACCCTTTTTGATACCTAATATCTTATCACTTGGCATAGGCCACCTCCATATCTATTATTGAAGTGCCATAAAAAATCCTTGCACCGGAGTACAAGGATTGAATAGTAATTATTCAAGCTCCTCGGTAGGAAATATTAAGCTTACGCTCCTACTGTCTACGGCACTAATAAATATTTATATAATCTTATATCATAATTTATATTATTTGTCAAAGTCATTTATACTTATTTTTATTCCAGGACCCATGGTACTAGATACTGTAATACTTTTAATATAAGTACTTTTAACTGATGCAGGTTTAACTTTAATAATTTCATTGACATAAGCCTTAAGGTTGTCTAATAATTTATCTTCATCGAATGATACTTTACCAATAATACCATGAACATTACCTTCATTATCAGTACGATATTCAATTTTGCCCTTTTTAATATCTTCAACTGCTTTAGCTACATCATTAGTAACTGAACCAGTTTTAGGATTAGGCATTAAACCTTTAGGCCCTAATACTTTACCTAACTTACCTAAAGCAGGCATCATATCAGGTGTAGCAATTATAACATCAAAATCAAACCAATTTTCTTTTTCAATCTTTTCAAGCATATCGACATCACCAATATGATCAGCTTTAGCAGCTTTAGCTTCTTTAGCTGGATCACCTTTAGCAATAACTAATACTTTCTTATTTTTGCCTGTACCATGTGGTAATACTATTGCCCCTCTTAATTGTTGATCAGGTTTAGTATTATCAAGATTTAACTTAATAGCTACTTCTACTGATGCATCAAAATTAACAGGTGATGTTTCTTTTACTAATTTTATTGCTTCATCTTTAGTATATGCTTTACCTTTTTCCATTTTTTCTAAGGCTGATAAATATTTCTTACTTCTTTTCTTCATTTTAATCCTCCTTCGTGGTTATAACGGTTTCCCTCCCACCGGTTTCATTATTGTTGGTCATTATTTTCTGATTGTTCAGTTTCAGGTGCCACTTCTTCTTTTGGTTCTTCAGGAGCTTCAGTAGCTTCTTCACCTTCAGCAGCTTTAGCCGCTTCGGCATCTTGTTTAGCTTCAAATACTTCAGCTTCAGCCTTAGCAAGCTCAGCTTCTCTTTCAGCCATCAATTTTTCTTGTTCTAGAGCTTCTTTAGCTTGAGCAGCTAATTCTTCATCATTAACACCTTTAACAGCAATACCCATATTACGAGCAGTACCTTCGATAATACGCATAGCACTTTCAATATCATAGGCATTTAAATCAGGTTGTTTAATTTCAGCAATTTCTCTTATTTGATCTTGGGTTAAAACTGCCACTACTTGGTTAGCTCCTTTAGTTGAAGCTTTATCAAGTCCAGCCGCTTTTTTTAATAAGAAAGCTGCGGGTGGAGTTTTAAGCTTAAAATCAAAACTACGATCTTCATATATTGATATTTCGACAGGTAATACATCACCCATCTTATCTTTACTTGCTTCATTAAATTTGGTACAAAAATCTTGTAAATTAATGCCAGCTGGTCCTAACACAGTTCCAACTGGTGGAGCTGGTGTAGCCTTCCCTGCAGGTATTTGTAATTTTATTTTTTTAACAACTGGTTTATCCACGAAAAACACCTCCTATATCTTTTTCGTGAGTGGTTCAAATAGCTCTTATAAGCCTCCCACTATTATTTATAGTATATCATACGTCACGTTTTTGATAATATCATAGTTTAGATATTAAAATCAAGCTTTTTTATTCTTTTGTTATTTGTGCTAAATCAACTTCAACTGGTGTTTCTTGGCCAAAGAGATCAACTAAGACTGTTAATTTTTGAGTCTTAAAGTCAATATCTTGTACTTTACCACTCATCGCCTTAAATGGTCCCTCTACTATTTTAACCTTATCTCCAGCTTTTAATTCATTACCTAATTCGATTCTACTCATACCCATACTACTTAAGATATGATCTACTTCAAAAGGTTGTAATGGAGTTGGTTTAGCTCCTTTCCCAGAAGAACCAATAAAACCAGTTACTCCCGGAGTATTTCTAACTATATACCAAGCCTCATCTGACATGATCATTTCAACTAAGATATAGCCAGGAAACATCTTCTTAATTTTTTCTTTTTTAACGCCATCTTTTATTTCAATTTCCATTTGTTCTGGAACAACTATTCTATATATATAGTCTTCCATACCCATTGAATTGACTCTCATACTAAGTTTTTCTTTTACTTTATTTTCATGACCTGAATAAGTGTTAACAACATACCATTTCTTTTCCATAATCTTTCTCCTATCCCGCTGTCTTTATAATCGCTACAATAATATCAATTAGATAAAAGAATAAAGCAAAAAACATAATTGTTATAATAGTAGCTACTGAATATTTAATCATATGTTGCATATTAGGCCATCTAACTCTTTCCATTTCCTTTTTAACGCCAATAAAGTATCTTAGTATTTTCTTCATATTTCACCTACTTAATATTATATTTATTTTTCATAATAAAAAACACTTCAACGTGTTCATTAATAAATTAACACATCAGAGTGAAAAAGTCAAACATTTTTTACCATTATTGCTTTAACTTTATTTTTTATCCGTTGTAAGGTATTATCAATCGATTTAACTGGTTTATCTAAAATTTGAGCAATTTCCCTATAATTAAAGTTATTTATCTTTAATTGAAGTACTTGATTTTCAAAATCAGTTAACTTATCTTTGATTTTATCATATGTTTCTTTTTCAGCTTCTATATCGATAATATGTTCTAATGGATTATTATCTTTATCTTCAGCAATATATTCTATTACTGGTCTTTCATTATTATTAATATAATCTAGTGATATGGATTCATTTAATATCTTATGTTTATTACGATTAGCTTTCATCACAGCACTATTTATTTGTCTTTCAATACATAAAGAAGCAAAAGTAGAAAACATAACTTCTTTATCTGTTTTAAAATCTTTTAAAGCCTCACTAAAACCAATCATACCTTCTTGAACCAAATCATTAAAATCTAGGCCAATATTAGATGCATACTTATAATATTTTTTAGCTTTTAATTCAGCTACTATCTTATATTTATTATATAAGATGTTATTAGCTTCTTCGTTGCCTTCCTGGCATAAATAAATTAATTCATAATCATTATAATCGCGATAACTATTCATAATACCATGCCCCTTACTTTGTTCTATTTTTTATTATTTCATATATTAAAATACCAGCTGCTACTGATGCATTTAAACTATTTATTTTCCCCTTCATCGGTATACTTATTATATAATCACATGATTCCTTAACTAAATGTGTTAATCCTTCCCCTTCACTGCCAATTACTAATCCGATCGGCATATTATAATCTATCTTGGTATAATCTTCGCCATTCATATCAGCTCCAATTATCCAATAACCCTTTTCTTTTAATTGTTTAATCGTATTGTTTAAATTGACCACCTTACATACTGGTAAATAATCTAAGGCTCCAACACTAGTTTTCATAACAGTAGCATTAATTTCGACACCCCGATCTTTAGGAATAATAATACCATCAACGCCCGCTGATTCAGCTGTCCTAATAATAGCTCCTAAATTATGAGGATCTTGTATATGATCCATTATCAATAATAATGGGAATTCTTTATCAATACCATTTAACATGTCATCTAAACTTATATATTGATAATCATCAATTTCTACTATTATACCCTGATGATTACCTGACACAATATTATTTAATTCCCTTTTTGATATATATTTTAAATTAATATTATTATTTTTTAGTCTAGAAACTATATCTTTATCACTAAAATCATCATAAATATAACCTTTATTTATTTTTTTATTATTATTTAATAATTCTTTTACGGCATTTTTACCATATACATACATATTATCTTCCCTCTCTAAACAATTATTATTTTATCATGTAATTAGATAAAAAATAAAATATATTAAAAAAGACACTATTTAAGTGTCTAATCTCTTCTTCTAGCCATTAAGATTAATCTTAATATTTGTAATAAGGTTGCGGCTACAGCAGCTACATATGTAAGAGCAGCAGCATTTAACATATTAGAAGCTTTTACCACTTCCTTTTCATCTAATATATCTTCATTAACTAAATCTTGCTTAGCTTTATTAGAAGCATTATACTCTACTGGTAAAGTTACTAATTCAAATATAATAATACCTACTAGTAACCATATACCAAAAGTTATTAGATCATAGAAATTTAAGAAAAAACCAATAAAAATCGCAATATATCCTAATTGTGATCCAATACTTACATAAGGGAAAATAAAGCTTCTAATTTTCATAAATAAATAATTTTCTTTATCTTGAGTAGCGTGCGATGCTTCGTGAGCTGCTACTGAAACAGAAGCTATTGAATCACCATGAAATATTTCAGTAGATAGCCTTACGACCTTTCTTCTTGGATCATAGTGATCTGCTAACATTCCTTTAATTTCAACAATATGAACTTTTTGTAAACCATTTCTATCTAATATTTTACGAGCTACCTCAAAACCAGAAAGCCCTTTTTTATTTCCAATTTTTTTATATTGTTGATATGCTGAATTTACATAAATCTGTGCTGATACAGTAATAACAATACCAATAATCATTAGTAATAAAGTTGTGGGAGTTTCATATAACCACATCATATTTATTCCTCCATTCTCCATTCAGTTTTATTTTTAGTATCATTTAAAATTATTTTCTTTGTTTTTAATTCATCTCTTATTTTATCTGCTAAAGCATAATCTTTATTCTGTTTAGCAATATCTCTTTCTTTTATTTTATCATCAATATATTTTATCAATTCGCTATCTAGTTCTGGCTTTTGATTATCAATTAAATTTAATGATAATACTCTATCAAAATCTCTAACTAAGTCTAACTTACTACGATTATTTAAATTATTATCTTTTAATAAATCAAATAAAGTAGTAAGAGCATTAGCCGTATTTAGATCATCTCCTAGGTTATTACTAAAACGTTGTCGATATTGCTCTATTAATTCTTTATTTAAGTCTCCATTTATATTATCTCTTAAATTATTAATTTTATTTTTTAATTTCATATATGCTGAAGAAGCATCTGATAAAGATTCAAAGCTAAATTCTAATTGCTTGCGATAATGCGATTGTAAAACAAAGAAACGATATGCTAAAGGATTATATCCTTTTTCTTCTAAAAGATTCAGGGTAAGAGAATCCCCTTTTGATTTACTCATCTTACCAGTTATATCATTTAAATGTTCTCCATGTATCCAATAATTACACCACTTATGACCTAAATAAGCTTCTGATTGAGCTATTTCATTAGTATGGTGAGGAAATATATTATCTACTCCCCCACAGTGGATATCTAATTTATCACCTAAATATTTAATAGCAATGGCCGAACATTCTATATGCCATCCCGGATATCCTTTACCCCATGGTGAATCCCACTGCAATATTTGATTATTATATTTAGAATTAGTAAACCATAGTCCAAAATCAAATGGATTACGTTTTTTCTTATCTTCTTCGACATCTTCTCTAGCCCCAATAATTAAATCTTTTTCATTCATGCCTGATAGTTGGTAATAATTGGGCGCTTTAGTTACATCAAAATAAACATTGCCAGAAGCTATATAAGCATAACCTTCTTCTAATAGTTTATTAATCATTTTTATATATTCTTCAATATGGTCAGTAGCTCTTTCTACTATATTTGGTCTTTTGATATTTAATTTATCAGCATCATCAAAGAAAGAGTCGGTATAGAAAGAAGCAATTTCCCCGACTGTTTTCCCTTCCCTTTTAGCTCCTTGTAACATCTTATCTTCACCAGCATCACTATCTGATTCCATATGACCTATATCAGTAATATTCATAACACGTTCTACATTATAACCCAAATAGATAAGTGCTTTTTCTAATATATCTTCAAAAATATAAGTGCGCAAATTACCAATATGAGCATAATCATAAACAGTTCGTCCGCAAGTGTACATCTTAACTGTTCTATCATTATTTGGTATAAATTCTTCATTTTTTTTAGTTAGGGTATTATATAATTTCATTTTATTCCTCCCTATCTTAATTTATTATTTAGTTAATCTTTTTAATACACATTCCTTACCCAATAAATGAATAGTATTAGGTAATTCTGGTCCGTGCATTTGACCAGTAATCTTAATTCTTATTGGCATATATAATAATTTTCCATTAATATTAGTTATTTGTTTAGTATTATTAATAGCCATATTAATATTATCGATAGTCCAATCACTAATATTACTAATTTCATCAATAAATGCCTTAATTACTTTATCAGCATCATCTTGGTTTATTATTTCCCTACATTCATCATCTAGGTCAATATCTTCTTTAAAGAATAAATCGGCCACTTCAACAATTTCCGCTCCATATGATATTTGATTACGATATAAAGTTACTAATTCTTTTAACCATTCATCACTTTTATTACTTATATCATATTTTTCTTTTAAATGAGGGATAGTTAAAGCCATTATTTCATCAATTGATAATTTCTTCATATATTGACTATTAATCCAATTAAGTTTATCGACATCAAAAATAGCGTTACCTTTACTTATTCTTGAAACATCAAAAATCTTAGTCAATTCTTCTAACGTAAAGATCTCTTCTTCATTACCCGGACTCCATCCGGTTAACGCTAACATATTAATAATAGCTTCATTTAAATAACCTTTTTCTTTCAACACTTCAACAGTTGAATCACCATCGCGCTTACTTAATTTTTTATCGGAACTAATATTCTTCTTAATTACAGGCAAGTGGACAAATGCTGGGACTTCCCACCCAAAGGCTTGATAGATTAATACATACTTAGGAGTAGACGATATATATTCATTTCCTCTTACAATATGGGTAATATTCATACCATGATCATCAATAATATTAGCAAAATTATAAGTAGCCATACCGTCTGATTTAATCATTACTAAATCTTCTAATTCAATATTATCTACCGATACCTCACCATATACATGATCATAAAAAGTAGTAGTGCCTTCTTTGGGCATTTTAAATCTAATAACATACTTTTCGCCATTAGCTATTCTTTCTTTAGCATTTTCTAGTGACATATCGCGGCAATAGCCATCATATTTATAGGGAATTCCTGCCTTTTCATCTCTTTCCTTTAATTCCTTAAGTCTTTCTTCATCACAAAAACAATAATAAGCTTTACCTTCTTTAATTAATTGTTTGGCATAATCAATATAGTTATTCTTTCTTTCACTTTGAATATAAGGGGCATAAAGGCCTCCTACATCTGGACCTTCATCCCATATTAAACCTAAATCTTTTAAAGTATTATATATGACATCAATAGCACCTTCTATATAACGTTGTTGGTCAGTATCTTCAATTCTTAAAATAAATTTACCATTATTTTTTTTAGCAATCAAATAGGCAAATAAGGCTGTTCTGACACCCCCAATATGCATAAATCCAGTTGGACTAGGTGCAAATCTTGTTCTAACTTCTTTCATTAATATCACCTGTTTCTAAACATATTTTATCATAATATCTTTACTATATAAAGAAAAAATAAATAGCATAGTTATATGCTATTTACTAATTTAAAACTTTATCATCATTAATTTCTTTAATAATTATTTGTTTATTACCCTTAATAATATTATCAATTATTTGTGTTTCGATCTTTTCTTTAATTATTTTATCTATTCTTCGGGCCCCGAAATCTTTATAATCTGATTCTTCAACAATTTTTCTTATAACATTATTATAGATTTTTATAGTAAGATTTCGTTCTTTTACTTTATCTCTTAATAATTGTATTTTATTATTTATTATCTTAATAATATCATCTTCATTTAATCTATTAAATACTACTATTGTATCTATACGGTTGACAAATTCAAGTGATAAATTTTCTTTAACAGCATTGATAATTTGTTTATTACTTTTATTAAATCCTACTAGATTGGTACTAAAACCTAAATTAGAAGTAAATATTATAATATTATTATCAAATCTAATAGTTAATCCCTTAGCATCTTTTAATTTACCCTCATCTAAGATCTGTAAAAATAGATTAACAACATTAGGATGAGCTTTTTCTATCTCATCGACAATAATAACAGAATGGGGTTTATGCCTTATTTCCTCAGAAACATTTTTATTATCCATATATCCAATATATCCAGGTGCTGCTCCTATTATTTTACTTATAGAATGAGGTTCGGAAAACTCACTCATATCCAATTTAATAATATTTGATACACCTACTAGGTTTTCACTATATAGCGTAGCTAATTTAGTTTTTCCTACTCCAGTAGCCCCAATAAAAATAAACGAGTATGGTCTGTTTTCATCTTTAAAACCAAATTTTATTCTTTTCATAATATCAATTAAAGTTTTAATAACATTATCTTGGCCAATTATTTCTTTTCGCAAATATTTATCTGCCTGTTTAACCATTTCTACTTCATCATTAACCAATTCATAGATAGGTATTTTAGTTTTAATATTGACTACTTCTACTAAATCTTTTAATTGTACTTCTTTAGTTTCTTTCTTACTAAAGAGTTTCATTTCTAATTTATTTACCTGATCTACTAATAATTTTTCTTTTTCTTTTAATTCGGCTGCTAGATCAAAATTTTGTTTAATTATTGCTTCATTCTTTTGTTGGATAATATCCGCTATATTATTCTTTAATTTTTCTATTTTCTTTGATGCCCTAGTTTCTTTTAAACTAACTTTAGCGCATACTTCATCTAATAGATCGATAGTTTTATCTGGTTCTTTGCGATCATAAATATATTTATGTGATAATTCAATAATCTTATCAATAATATTTTCACTTACCTTAACATTATGATAGGATTCATAGATAGCTTTAAGGCGTATTAATATTTCCTTTAAATGATTGGGATCGGGCTCTTCAATTAAAATTTTTTGAAAACGTCGTTCAAAAGCTGCATCATTCTCAATATATTTACTGTATTCGGCTGTCGTAGTAGCTCCAATACACTTCATTTTATTTCTAGCTAATGCTGGTTTTAAAATATTAGAGGCGTCAATTGCTCCCTCAGCTCCACCCGCACCAATTAAAGTGTGCATTTCATCAATAAATAAAATAATTTCATCGCTTTCCTCTAATTCTTTTAAAACATTCTTTATTCTTTCTTCAAATTCACCACGATATTTAGTGCCAGCAACTAAAGATGCAATATCTAAAGCAATAATACGCTTATTTTTAAGGACTTGGGGCACATTATTACTCACGATACGGTTACTTAATTCTTCTACCAAAGCTGTTTTACCTACACCAGCATCTCCTACTAGTATTGGATTATTTTTAGTTCTACGGCATAATATTTCTAACATTCGCTGTATTTCTTGTTCACGTCCTACTACTGGATCAACTTTACCATCAGCTGCTAACTTTGTAATATCGACACCATATTCTTCAACTAAAAATTTACTTTTATTATTAAAGCGTGAGTTAACTTTAAAATGGTCTAATATTTCTTTATAAATTAGATCTAAATCTAACCCCATACCTAAAAATATTCTAATAGCTACGCCTTCGCCTTCCTCTAATAAACCAATAAAAAGATGTTCAACTGTTACAGTGCCATCATTATTTTCTTTACTATTGATAATAGCATTCTCAATTACTCTTTTTAATAATGGAGTATATAGAAACCAATTACTTCTTTCACTACCCATACCTACTTTTTTTAATAATTCCTGTTTAAATTTTTTATAATCAATACCATATTCTATTAATTTATTAGAAATAGTATTTGTATTGCGCTTTAAAATGGCTAGTACTAGATGCTCACTGCCTACATAAGGGTGTTTTAACTCTAACATCTCTTTCTTAGCAATTACTAATACTTTTTGAGCTTCTTCTGTAAATTTCCCAAACATTTGTAAACATGCTCCTTTCTTTAGTATTGTATGCTATAAATGCTAAAATTATAGGAACTGTTTTATAAAAAATAACAAAAAAAATCTACACTATTAAGTGTAGATTTTTATATCTTTTTAACTATATTAATATTATTAAAGTTAATATTACTGTGATAACGATTAATAATTGAATAATATATTTATAAATATATTTAATCCAAGTGATAAATGGTATATCTAAGTAGTATAGGCCAATAACTAATAAAACACTAGTTGGTGCTACAAACATAGTTAAACCATACATAGATTGAATTAATATAGCCATAGTAGGATAAACAGTAGTATCTGTTATTATACTAGCCAATATTGGAACAATACCTGTTAAATAGGTTATATCTACTGTCAATACACTACCAATTATAGTTACTAACATCATAGTTACGATATTAAATGTTTTAGTAAGATTTAATAACCAATCCATAATAGTGAAATAATAAAGATGATTTGATGTTATAAAGAAGGCCATATAAACTAATCCAACTAATAATGATATTGGAATTAATTTCTTAGCTCCTTCAGCAAAAGCATCAATAGCATTATCAAATTTAATCTTATATACTAAAGCCATAATGATAGTCATAATCAATATTAAGACACTAAATTCATTGATAGTCCATCCTCCAAAGGCTGGAACATTACCAATTAAATGGCTAAAGATTGGAATATCAAATACCTTAAAATTCATAATAGCTTGATGAGCATTAGTAAACCAATCTATACCAAATGCTGATTGCCATGATAGAGTCCCTAAGATCATTACTAATAATATAAAATCTTTTATTACCATCATTGGCCATACTTTTTTCTTAGCTGATTTGCTTTCTAAATATAGTGGATCTTCATAGTTTCTAGATAATCTATTTTTCTTTTGATTATTTAGAATATATGTAATCAATAAGAATAAAGCAATAACAAATAAGAAAATCTTACTAATTATTTCAGTTTGAAAATTTAAAGCTAAACTATAATTAATATTTTCAACTATATTGCTTGAATAAGTAGAGCCTATGATACCCACTAACACACTGCCTACAGTTGTAGCAAGTATACTCATTCTATCAAATCCTAATATCAATAATACTGAAATAATGAATGGGAATATGAAGAATAATGCTAATGATAATCCAGTAAATGATGTAATGATAGCTAATAAAATAGCAATAGCTATTAATAATACCTTCTCACGACCCTTAAATCTGGTTACTACCATATCAATAAGTTTATTATAGACACCAGTTTTATTTAGTACACCATAGAATCCACCTACTATAAGAATAAAGATAATTGGTGATGCCATATACTGTAGTGTCATAATAACATATTGAAATAATGACCATATTCCAGCTGGAATCCTTTCTCCTAAAATTAAACCGCTTTCGCCATAATCACTAACTGGTATAATCCATGTTAGTAATGCAATTATTCCTAAAGTGATAAGAATAATTTTAAATAGATTATGTTTTTTCACTTCTCTAACCTCCTATAATAAAATTATATCACAATAATTTCTAATATATTATATTTTTTATTCTTTATTTATAGGTCTCATTAATGGGAATAAAACATTATCTCTAATATTTGGTGATTCAGTTATTATTTGAATAAAACGATCAACACCTAAACCCCAACCAGATATAGGTGGCATGCCATATTCCATAGCTTCAATATAATCGTTATCCATTTCCATGGCTTCTTCATCGCCGGCTCTACGTAATTTAGCTTGTTCTTCTAGTCTTCTCTTTTGTTCAATCGGATCAACTAATTCAGAATAAGCATTTATTATTTCGGCTCCATTTATTATCAATTGAAAACGATCAGTAATATCAGGATTATCATCATTAGATCTAGCTAGCGGTGATAATTTAGTTGGATGACCAATTAAGAAAGTAGGATTAACGATATTAGGTCTAGCCATCTTTTTATATAATAAATCTAATAAACTACCATATCCTAATAGATCAATATCAGTTTCTGAATCTAATTCTAGTTGCTTATCTTTAATTATAGTTAATAATTTTTCTTTAGTGTCATATTCGTTAATATCAATATTAACATACTTTAATAATAAATCTCGATATTCAATAATTTCCCATTCGGTTGCTAGATCAATATTATGTTCACCCAATCTAATAGTAGTAGTACCAAAGATATTTTTAATAATAGTAGTTAACATATCTTTCATCAATTTCATTGTATCTTCATAATTATAATAGGCACAATATCCCTCTATCATAGTAAAATCTTGCAAATGATTAGAGTCAACCCCTTCATTTCTAAAACATCTTGCTACTTCAAATACTCTAGTAAAACCAGCTACAATAGCTCTTTTTAAATAAGTTTCAGGGGCTATTCTTAAATAAACATCCATGTCTAAAGCATTATGATGCGCAATAAATGGTTTAGCAACTGCTCCTGATGGTTTATTAATTAAAACAGGTGTTTCAATTTCAATATAGTTTAAATCTTCTAAATATCTTCTTACTTGTTTAATAAATTCAAAACGCAATAAAAATCTTTTTCTAGTATCCTCATTCATAATTAAATCAACATATCTATTACGATAACATAGTTCTGGATCTGATAAACCATGGAATTTTTCTGGCAATGGTTTTAAAGCTTTGCCTAGGAAAGTATAAGAATTAGCTCTTACGGTTTTTTCACCAGTATGAGTAGTAAATATCTCGCCTTCAACGCCTATAAAATCCCCTATATCAAAAACATCTTTAAATGTTTCGTATTTTTCATCGCCAACAATATCACTTTTAATTGATAATTGAATATCTCCAAATATATCTCTAATCTTAATAAAAGTTAATTTACCCATCTTGCGCATAAAAACAATACGCCCTGCCACTTTAACTCCTTTTGCCCCATCAGCTAATTCTTTGGCCTCTATTAATCGATGAGTAACTTCAAAACGTTCAGGATAGGGATTAAAGTGTTCTTTTATTTCATCAATTTTTTTTCTTCTAACTATTTCTTGTTCACTTAATTCCATATATATTACTCTCCTTTATCAATAATAACTTTAGTGCCTGCAAATAAATCTTGAATACCTCTTCCATCTTTTCTATATAATACCATAAAAGCTGATATAACTATAATAGATAATTGAATAAATCCAATTACGGCATTAACACCAAAATAAGTAACTTTATCTAAAGTTATTATGCCTAACAATGTTATCATTGCAAATAATAGCCCATTAATAATTAAACTACGTTTAGCAAGATCATCAGTAGTTAATGGTGTCTTATCATTTTTAACAATTTTAATCTTCATTATTTTTTTACCAATAGTTTGACCATTATTACGAAATTGAAAGACAATAAAATATAAAACATAAATAGTAAATTGAATTATATCCTGTCCAATTGTTTCGTGATCAATATCATAGTATATCTGCATCATACGATTAACATATACTTCGTTAGTAGTTTCACCGGCAATATAATTATCAAATTCAATTGCTGCTTCATCGCGTAATGTGTTAACATTATTTGATGGTAAAATTATAACGCCCAAAATTGAAATTATTATACCGAGGATAAAAACATCTATTATATATGCTACTAATCGCTGATAGAAGTGAGCTTTCATATTATCACCTATTCTATTTTAATATATTTTCATTATTTTTAATATATTTATTTAAGATATTAATTAAATCTTTACTTGTTTTAGTTTCATATATTGCTTTTTTTAATTCATTAGCATGGGGCAATCCTCTTACATACCACGCAATATGATTCCTTATTTCCAATAGAGCTATTTTCTCACCTTTTAAGGCTATTAATCTTTTTAAATGTTCAATACCCATATTAACTTTTTCTTTCAAAGAAGGAATTGATAATATTTCGCCATTATCTAAATATGCTATTATTTGTTTAATTAACCAAGGATTACCTAAAACGCCTCTTCCTACCATAATCGCATCACATTTTGTCTCATCTAACATCCTTTTAGCATCTTGGGGTGTTTTTATATCGCCATTACCTATAACAGGAATAGATACATTTCTCTTTATTTGTTCTATTATATGCCAATCAGCTTTACCGCTATAACCTTGACTTCTAGTTCTAGGGTGAATACAAATGGCACTTGCTCCTGCTTTTTCACATACTTGAGCTACTTCAACAGCATTTATACTATTAGCATCCCAACCACTTCTCATTTTAACTGTTATCGGACAAGGAACAACACTAACTACACTTTTTACAATATCATATATTTTATCTGGATCTTTTAATAAGGCTGCTCCAGCTTGACTTTTAACTGCTACTTTAGGAACTGGGCACCCCATATTAATATCAATAATATCTGGTTTTATTTTATCATATATATATTTAGCTGCATATATAAAAGATTCTTTATCATTACCAAATATTTGAACAGCTACAGGCCTTTCTTTATCTAAAATATAAAGCATATCGATAGTTTTTTTATTATCATACATTATTGCCTTATCACTAATCATTTCAGTATAGATAAGTCCACATCCAAATTCTTTTATTATTGATCTAAAAGCACTATTACCTATTCCAGCCATTGGTGCTAAACATACTTGATTATCAATAATTATATTGCCTATCTTCCATTTCATAAAATCACCCATAAACCAAAAGAACTTATTTATTAAGTTCTTTAATTAATTCTTCTTTTGTCATCTTACGATAGTTTTTAATACCTTTATCTTTAGCCATATCCCTTAATTCAATTAAAGAACGATCTTCTAAGTCTTCTTTAGGCATATGACCGTGTTCAACTAGATATTCTATCTGTTCTTTTGTTAAAGTTTCATATTCTCTTAAAGTATTAGCTATCAATGCTAATAAATCTTTATTAGCTAATAACATCTTCTTTGCTTTTTCGTAACAATCATTAATAATTTTACGTATTTGTCGGTCAATTTCTAAAGCTACTTGGTCTGAGAAATTTCTGCTTTTATTATAATCTCTACCTAAGAAGACGCCCTCTGCTTGATGTTCGAGTTGCATAGGACCTAAATCACTCATACCATATTCAGTTACCATACTTCTAGCAATTTTAGTTGCTTTTTCAAAATCATTATGAGCACCAGTAGTCATTTCACTAAAAGTTATTTCTTCAGCTACTCTACCACCTAATAAGCCAGTTATTTGATCTAATAATTCTGATTTAGTTGCAGTATATTTTTCTTCCCTAGGAACCATCATAGCATAACCGCCAGCATGGCTTCTAGGAATAATGGTTACCTTTTGAACAACATTAGCATCATTTAATTTAACACCTAAAACGACGTGCCCAGCTTCGTGATATGAAACTAATTTCTTTTCATATTCAGTATATTTCTTTGATAATTTAGCTGGCCCCATTAATACTCTATCAGTTGCTTCATCAATTTCAGCCATTGTAATATATTCCTTATTACGTCGAACAGCCAGCAAGGCTGCTTCATTTAATAAGTTTTCTAAATCAGCGCCACTAAATCCTGGTGTTCTTCGAGCTATATTCTCTAAAGTTACACCCTTATTAAATATTTTATTTTCAGCGTGAACTTCTAATATTTCTTCTCTAGCTTTAACATCGGGTAAGTTAACTGTTACTTGGCGATCAAAACGCCCCGGTCTTAATAAAGCTGGATCTAAAACATCTGGCCTATTAGTTGCTGCTATGATAATAATACCTTCGTTAGAACCAAAACCATCCATTTCAGCTAATAATTGGTTTAAAGTTTGTTCTCTTTCATCGTGACCACCACCAAGGCCAGTGCCTCTTTGACGACCAACAGCATCTATTTCATCAATAAATATTAAACATGGAGCATTATTTTTAGCTTGTCTAAACATATCTCTAACACGGCTAGCGCCTACGCCCACAAATAATTCAACAAAATCAGAACCACTAATATAATAGAACGGTACATTAGCTTCTCCAGCTACCGCTCTAGCTAATAAAGTCTTGCCAGTACCTGGAGGACCAACTAATAATACTCCTTTAGGTATTCTAGCTCCTAATTTTTGGAATTTCTTAGGATTTTTTAAGAAATCTATTAATTCGCTAACTTCTTCTTTTTCTTCTTTTAACCCAGCTACCGCTTTAAAAGTAACTTTTTTATTTTCTTCATGTAATCTAGCTCTACTTTTACCAAAATCCATTGATTTATTAGCTCCACCTATTTGTCTAGTAACAATAAAGAAAGTAGCACCTATTAAAAATAAGATAGGTAAAACATTTATTAATACTAGTATGATAGAACTTGATTCCGGATCAGCTTCTGTCTCTAATTTAAAATTATTTTTTTCTTGATATGTTAGTACTCTAGCTATTATTTCATCAGTAAGAGGTACTCTAACAAAGAAGGATTCATTTTCTTTATAATCTTTTAATGTTCCTCTTATTTCATATATTTTAGCTCTATCTCTTGGAATAATAGTCATATCCTTAACACTATTATTATCAAACTCTTTTATTAAATCACCATAATTTAAGATATGGACTTCTTTATTTAATATATTAAAACCATAAAAAATAGTAATCATAAAAATAAATAATAAAAGGTATGGTAATAATCCTTTTTTCACGTTTTGTTTTGGCATACTTCTGCTCCCTTCTAATAATACTTGATTATTATATCATGTTTTTCAAATTTGTCTTTATCAAATTTTGCTTTTTTTAATCCTGGTATCCATATTATTGAACCAGATGAATCAACTACAATTGGCCACATTTCTCGCTCATCAGCTGATATTTTTTCATCAATAAAGATATCTTTAACCTTTTTAGTGCCAAGCATCCCTTTAACGTGCATCTTATCGCCAACTTCTCTAGTTCTAACGTGTAGAGGTAATTGCACCTCTGAAGAATCTAAACGGCATACATCGTTACCCGTTCCTTCTTCTTTCTCAACTATTTCTAAATTTTTACCATTAGGTAAACTAATATAACTAATTAATTCTATCTCATATTCATTATGTTCCATTGGCTCTTTAACAAAAGTCAATGAATCATATGCCTTAACTACTTTAATATTATTGGGCAAATATATATAAGCATTAGGTCTTTTAGAAGTAATCAAATTATAAATTAATTCAGCATGTTTATCAAATATTAACATTAGATCATCTTGATAAACATTCTCCAAGATATAGTATATTATCTTCATCCTAATTAATTTATCAAAACTCATAAAAGTTTCAATATTTAAAACATTTTGTTTATATGCCTCATTAATGCATTCATACATCTGCCTATCAATAAAATTATTATACTCAATTAGAGTATTACTAAACTTAATAAATTTCTCATGAATATTAGGATCTTCTTTCTTTAAAAAGGGAAGGACATATTTTCGGTATCTATTTCTAGTATACTTATCTTCATTATTAGATGTATCTTGTACATATTTAATATTATTTTTTTTATTATACGCGATTATTTCATCTTTAGTAATAGAAATTAATGGTCTAATTATTTTATAGTCGCCCATATCCACTACTCTAGAAAAGCCACTATAACCACGCAAAGTAGAACCTCTAGCGATACGCATTAATATTGTTTCAATTAAATCATCAGCATGGTGAGCAGTAAATAAATATTTAGCGCCATATCGTCTAACTATTTTACCAAAATAATTATATCTCTTAGTTCTAGCTTCATTATGAAAATTATCATCACCATAGTCATCGATAATCATTGATTCAAAAGTAATCTGGTTATTATCACAGTAAGATTGTAAAAATTCTTTTTCTTTTTCGCTCTCTTTTCTAACATTATGATTAACATGCGCACAAATAACAAAAATTTCTACCTCTTTTTTAATTTGAATTAATAAATGCAGTAAAGCCATTGAATCTGGGCCACCAGATACACCCACTACAATTGTATCACCAAACTTTAATCCTACATCAGTAAGTAAATATTCATAGACCCCTTCCATAAAGAATCACCTTCTTTACTAATTTTATCTAAAAATCTTATCTAGAGCAAGTGAAAATGCTATTTTATATTCTTTTTTAAAAATTATTACTATATAATGGATAATATTTAAAATTATTACTATAAAAATAATATTTAAAGAGTCATTTAAGATAAAATCTACATTTTCTATTAAATTAATAGTTAATAGATAACAAAAGATTGCTATATTATAAATAACTAAAGGATTAATATTATGATATTTAGTTAAAGCTACTATTCTAAAAAGAAAGACTAATAAATTTAGAAAAAAGAGCATTTTAATGAATAAAAAGAATGGATATATTACAACTAAAGTAATAATAAAAAGAAAATAATAATCTCTATTATTATAGATATATAAACATAGAACTAATAAAAATAACGGTTCTTCTAAAATAATAACTCTACTACATAAAATAGTTATAACCATTACTATATAAATTTTATTTAAAAAGGCTGTTATTTTATTCATTTTTTAACCCCCGTGATGCAATAATATACTGATATTAGAGCTCTTATTGTCAAAATAAAAAAGAAGATATAAATTCTTCTTTTATGGTATCTTTATTAATATTTCGCCATCTTTAGAAAACAAATATTTTTCTCTTGCATATCTAGCTACATAATCAGGATCCTTAAGTTTTTGAATCTCATTTTTTAATCTAGCTTCCTGTTCTTTTAAGGTACTTATTTGTTCTTTTAAAAACTTTTGTTCATTACTCTTTTTATATATTTGAATCCAATAGCTGGATACACTAGCAACAATTAAAACTATTATTATTACTGATAAAGTTCCTAATAATAAAAAACGTCTTGTATCTTTTTTAGTGACTTTTTTAGTAGGCACTTATCTCACCACCTAGTGCTAAAATTATAGCATAGCCACCATCATTTTGCAAACCTATGGCTTATTTTTTCTAGTTAATTGACGTTTTATTAAAGGATAGTAATTATTACCTATATAGTATCCCATTATTAACATTAAAATAAAATATGGATGAATAATACCATTATTTATTCTAAGTAAAATTAGGTAAAAGAAAAGAATATTATCAATTATAAAAAGAAAAGTAATAATTATTCTAAATATTATTTTAGATTCATATAAAATTTTATAATTCATGCCATATAAAATACCAAAGAAGATCCCATAAAGAAGACAAAATAATAAAGAATTTATTTGGATATTTAAAGGCATTAGCGAAATAGCCTATTAAATAAGCCTTCTTCTTTACGGGTTTTACCACCTTGTTGAATATATGCCATACTATTTAATATACCTTTTATTGATACAGTGCCTTGATAAGTATCTAATTTTACTATTTCTAAATTAGCGCCTTTTATAACCATATATCCTAAAGTAGTTTCTAATAGAAATTCTTCATCGTTAAAACTATCAATCTTTTTAACACCACTTATTGTAATATTCTTGCGGTCATTAATAGATATTGTGCTATTACCTACTGTTTCTACATCAGTCGACATCTTGTCCATTCCTTATTCCTCCCTTTTTATCAATTTATGTGAGTATATTAATTTTTATTCACAAAAAAAGCTCTAGTATTCTAGAGCTTTCTTTATTCTGTTACAGCTTCAGTCTCTTCTTCGGTACTTTCCTCAGAATTATCGCCATCTGACTCTTTTAATTCTTCGTTCTCATATGCTTTCAAAATTTCTTCTTCAAACATTTGACGAACTTCTTGATTAATAGGATGCGCTATATCACGATATCCGCCTGTAGCTGTTTTACGGCTAGGCATAGCAATAAATAGTCCATTATCGCCTTCTATTACTCTTATATCATGTACTGCAAAGCTATCATCCAATAAAACTGATGCGATAGCCTTCATACGAGAACCTTCCTTTTCGATTCTGCGTACATTCACAGATGTAATTTTCAAGAAAATTCCTCCTCCCCAAGTTATAACATTCCAACATAATCATATACCAATTTATGGAAAAATGCAATAATTTTTAACGTGGATACCCAATATACATCATACCATTTGTCTTTATACCACCTATTCCATCCTTACCATACTTTGTTTTTTCCAAAATACCAACTAAATCTATATCCTTACCACGCTCTGATAAACTGATGCTAGATGCAATAATAGCGGGATCTAATGCATGAATATTGATTCGTTTAGGACTAGAGGCAAAATTAGCACCCGATTTTATTAATTCCTCATAGTTTGATTGACAGGCTCCTGCAATAACAATTAATTTATCGGGTGCCTTTTCGTATTTTCTAGCTTCCATAATAGCCTTAATAAAATTATCTGTATTTTTATAAGAATTTAGATTTCTAGGATCACTATTCTTTTTATTAAGGGCATCGTGCCCAGTTATAACAATTATATCAGGCTTAGTTTTATTTATATAATCAAGTATATACTTATGTATTTCCGACTCTTTTAACACTATCCCATAAGCCATAATATTAGATTTCTTATAAAACTTCATACTTCTTTTTAAATAATCTGGATCACCATCAATATGTAAAACTATCCCCGGAATATAAAAATAATCATCACGTTCGGTATTAAAACTATCCCTAATCATATTAGCAACATCTTCATCGTGATCTTCATCATCATCGTTATCACAGCGACATAGATCATCTAAATCACTATCAGCAAGTAAACGAATATTTATTCCTTTTAATATAGCAATATTATTATCTATATTAATAATTTTAAATATAACATCATTATTATATGAATTGCGAGTGACTAAATCCCCCACTTTAAAATTCATATATACACCTCAAATCTAATATATAATATGTCATATCATTTATGAGGTGTTGTCTTTTATATTATTTTGTTAGGTTATTAGCTAGATCAGTAAATATATCGATTGATATATACTCAGCTCTTACTGTTAGATCTAAATGATATTTTTTTAATACTTCTTCTATAACTGATAAATCATATTGACGTAAATTATTGCGGATATTTTTTCTTTTAAAGGTAAAGGCATCTCTTATTAATTTAAAAAATAATTGCTCATCTAATACTTTAACTTTAGGCTTTTGTCTTTTTTCTAACTTAATTACAACACTGTCAACAGCTGGTTTGGGTCTAAAGACATTGTGATTAACGATAAATAATTTTTTAACCTCAAAATAATAATCAATATAAATAGACAATGAACTATATTCTTTTGTCCCAGGTTTAGCTGTTATTCTTTCCCCTACTTCTTTTTGAATCATGATGACAATCTTGTTAACTGGAATACTGTCGTCAATAATTTTATTGATAATTGGTGTTGAAATATAATATGGGAGATTACCTATAATTAACAATTCATTATATTGATAATTTGCAATATCTTTATTGATATCGTGTTTTAGAAAATCGTCATAGATAATTTTTAAATTATTATATTTAGCTAATAATTTATTTAGATAAGAAGCTAAACTTTTATCTATTTCATAAGCTATTACATATTTAGCTTCTTCTACTAATCGATTAGTTAATGCGCCAGCTCCAGCACCAATTTCCAATACAAGAGTATCTTTACTAATTGAAGCTTCGCTAACTATATTATTGATAATATTATTATCTATTAAAAAATGTTGACCTAATCTTTTCTTAAATTTAAAATTATTCATAATCCACCCCATATTGATAATATTATCTCATATCTAAATAATAAAAAAAAGTCTATCAATGATAGACTTTTAATTTTCCCATCCCCAACGTAAAATATCATATCTAATATTACGTTGGCGCCCCACTTTTATTGTTTCAGATTCGGTATTAAATAATAAATCCATAATCTTACCTTGAATAGCACTACCCCTATCTAAGACCACAGCTTTTATTGGATCAGATGATAACCAAAAATTAGATATTTCAACAACCGTTCCACATGGAATATCTCGATCAGCAGCTACTATTCTAATTTTTCCATATTCTTTATCATTATAATATATATTACCATTTTTAACATTCTGATATGGCTTACATGCTACTCTTCCGCTACAACCCTTACAGTTAGGTCCATATCCTGTCATAGTCCCAATAAAATAACCAGGGTTACCTTTACCATTTTCAACTATTTCATCTATTGGTTCCTTTATAAGTACAGGCTCCGGATTATTATTAGTATATGCTATTACACCTTGTTTCCCAGCTGTTATTATCTTAGTGGCAAACAAGGGTACGCTATAACTATCTTTATTAATAGTATTATAATCTAT
Organism: Bacilli bacterium; assembly: GCA_046704245.1. Taxonomy (GTDB): domain Bacteria; phylum Bacillota_I; class Bacilli_A; order RF39; family UBA660; genus UBA660. Next base: position 13,248 of record JBJKSD010000029.1, on the reverse strand, counting down.
ATATTCATGTATCAATTGCACAGCTTTTTCATTGTTAGTGTTAGTGATATTATGTTCATAATTATCGATACATGGATGGATACCTAAAAAAAGCATTACAATACTTAATTTAACTACCATTTTAACCATATACGGTAAGTATAATTTCATTTTTTCACCTCTTTAATAGGGTAAAATAATTATATCATAATTAAATATTCAAATCAAATAACTGGATGGCATTATGGCCTGTCTGGGTGGTCACCTTATCTATATCTATATCCTTTAAATTAGCAATTTTTTGAGCTATTAAATTTAAATATTGAGGTTCATTTTTTTTGCCACGATGTGGTTCGGGAGCTAAATATGGAGAATCTGTTTCTAATACTATATATTCAAGAGGAATTTTTTTTATTACCTCACCCAAATTAGTATTTTTAAAGGTTACAATACCTCCTACTCCTATTTTCAATCCCAAATTAATAAATTTATTAGCTATTTCATATGAAGCATTAAAACAATGCATTATACCCCCAATATCTTTAGTATGATATTGTTTTAGTATATTATATACATCATCAATAGCTTCGCGGCAGTGCACAATAACCGGTTTATGATGTTTATTAGCTAATTTAATCTGATCGATAAATAATTTTTGTTGCTCATCTTTTAAGTCTTTATACCAATAATAATCCAAACCAATTTCACCAACAGCTACTACCTTTTTATTATTTAATTGTTGGTCTAAAGTAATTAAATCCTCATCATTAAAGTTCTTTGCATTACCCGGATTATATCCTATTGTTGCATATACATATTCATATTTATTAGCTAAATCAATAGCCATTTTATTAGTCGTTTTGTCATAACCATTTATAATTAATATTTTAATGTGTTTATTATAGGCATCATTAATAATCTTTTCAACACTATTATAATGTTCACTAAATATATGGCAATGGGTATCTATTAACATATTTATCACCAAAAAAAGTATACCACAAATTAATGTAGTATACCTATACTAACAATTTTATTCTCTCTTTATTAATAGATACCTATAGAAATAAGTAACTAATATTAATAAATAACAGAAATCAATAACGGTGAACTTTATAACTATCTCCGTTATTTGAAAAAGTATCCCTGCTGTAAATACAATACTGACTAGTTTGTATTTGCTTCCCTTAGTAGTCATCCATCATTCTCCTTTTTATTTTACGACTACTACAAACTTAATAATATCATAATTGCTATATAAAAACTTAATTTTTAATACTTTTTATTTATAGCTTGATATTATTTGACATTTATTTCCCGGGAAATATTTTAATTATTTAATGCTTTTAACTTTTCTGCCTTATCAATACGTATAAATAATGGTTCGGGTTTATTAACTTTGTTTATAAATTTATTTTTATTAAAATCATGAAGAGTTTGCCATGATTTAGCTCCGGTATTTAATTGTTTAAATATTTTTTCGGCTGTATCAGGAAGAAAAGGTTGTAATAATACTGCTCCTACCCTAATACATTCTAATAAATTATAAAGAATTGTATTAAGTCTTTCTTTTTGAGTTTCATCTTTAGCTACAATCCATGGAGTAGTATCTTCTATATATTTATTAGCTGCTCTAAATATATCAAATAGATCATGGAGAGCTGACGATACTTGTAAGTTATTTAACTTATCTTCTATTTTCTTTGGTAGTGATGTTACTAAATTTATAAAGGTTTGATCAACTGTTATTTGGTTATTAGGATCATAAACTGTACCATCATTATATTGATTAACCATATTGATAGTTCTATTTATTAAGTTACCTAAATTGTTAGCTAACTCAGTATTAGTTCTTTCGATTAATAAATCATACGTAATAACGCCATCATTATTATAATTCATTTCATTAAGTAAATAGAATCTTATCGCATCAATATCAAAATGTTTAATTAAATCACTGGCATATATAACATTACCTTTAGATTTACTCATTTTATCATTGCCATTTAATAGCCAAGGGTGTCCTAATATTTTTTTAGGTAATTGTTCTCCTAAAGCTAAAAGAATAATGGGCCAGTAGATAGCATGAAATCTCATAATATCTTTCCCTATTATATGAACATCGGCAGGCCAATATTTTTTAAATTTATCACCACTATTACCATCAACATTATAATCCAAGAATGTTATATAATTACTTAAAGCATCAATCCATACATATATTACATGCTTATCATCAAATGAGACAGGTATTCCCCATTTAAAAGAAGTGCGCGATACACATAAATCTTGCAATCCTGGTTTAATAAAGTTATTGAGCATTTCATTTTTTCTAGCCGTTGGTTGTAAAAAGTCAGGATTATTATTAATGTGTTCTATTAAACGGTCAATATATTTATTTAAATTTAAAAAGTATGCTTCTTCACTAGTTTTTTGTACTTCTCGACCACAATCAGGGCACTTACCATTTATTAGTTGTGATTCCGTATAAAAAGATTCACAAGGAGTACAATATAGGCCTTCATATTTACCTAAATAGATATCACCCTGATCATATAATTTTTTAAAGATTGCTTGGACTCTCTTTCCATGAATAGGATCTGTTGTTCTAACAAATTGATCATAGCTAGTATTAAGAGTATCCCACTCTTCTTTTACCTCACTTGCTATTTGATCAACATATTGTTGTGGTTCAACATTAGCTTCTTGGGCTTTTAACTCAATTTTATGACCATGTTCATCAGTCCCTGTCTGAAAGTAAACATCATAACCTAATAATCTTTTATATCTAGCTATAGCATCAGCTAAAACAATCTCATATACATTACCTATATGAGGACGTGCTGAAGTATATGCAATAGCAGTGGTTATATAATATTTATCCATTTTAACACCTCCTTAGTTAGTGCTTCCAAATCCCCCAGCTCTTTCTTTATCAATAGCATTATCGTTATCTACTAATAAATATTTACAGAATATTCCTTGAACTATTTTATCACCTTTTTTAATTATCCAATCCTTATCCCCTTCATTTTTCAAAGCTATAAATATATGCCCTTCATTAGAAGGATTGTTGTAATAATCGGCATCAATAATACCTGTTTGATTACATAATCTAACATTATATTTAAAACCTACACTTCCTCTTACAAAAATAGCTAAATACTCATCATTCTGCATATATACTTTAATACCACTAGGTATTTTTATTATATCATTAGGCTTAAGTATAAAATCAAATGGTGCAAAAAAATCATACCCCGCTGAAACTTTAGTGCTTCTTCTTGGTAATATTAAATCTTCATAATTAACATCTAGTTCATTAAAATCATTCTTAAATTGCTCTAAACCTATTTTTTCAAATCCTCTTGCTTTCACTATTGCTCCACCTTCCTAATAAAAAAACGCCCTTAATATAAGGACGTTAATACGCGGTACCACCTTAGTTCATAATAATTTATGCACTCATTAGTGTTAACGCACATAGCGATTCTAACCTACATATCGGTTAAACGATTCGGGAATCATCTTCAATAATATTTTATGGCTTATTTTCACCGTCAAAGCTCTCTTTACATAATTAATATTATTTACTCTTTCCTTCAACATCTTTAAATATTTTCTATATATTACCATATTAAAGTTTAACTTTCAACATTTTTGCTTAAAAATTGTGCAGCAATATTGGTTGTTTTATTCTCAATAAAGGTTGTATCATCATTATTAGTAAAGATAATAACTAATCCAATAGCATCACCATTTACCACTATTGGGCTGATTGAATATATAGCTTCTTCTTTAACTCCAGGAGTAAATTCAACTTCTTTTTTATATTTTTCGACAAAATTATCACGACGAAGTAAAAAATCTTCTAAATATTGGCTTATATATTTGCCAGTATATTTCTCCTTATCTGGTCCGGCAACAGCTAATATTTTATCTCTATCAGTTATAATTATATTTTGTTTTATTAATGGATAAATAGATTCAACATATTTTAAAGCAAATTCTTTTAAGGGTTCCATAGGCGAATGTTTTTTTAATATTATATTGTTATTATCATCAATAAATATTTCTAACGATTCTCCTTCTCTTATTCTAAATGTTCTTCTTATCTCTTTAGGTATTACTATACGACCTAAATCATCTATTCTTCTTACAATACCAGTAGCTTTCATGGCATACCTCACCTTCCTTTAAGTTTCTATAAATATTGTGCGTGATATTTGCCAAAATATTACAATCAATTAATATTAATATTTTTATTAGATATCATTTTTATCATTGATTGAAGTAATTCTGTCACATAATATATATAGTGTTTTTTTAATTTGTTGATATTTAATTTAATACTCAATCGATCTTTTTTATATTTAAATTGAAACATATTACTAATATTATATGCTGCCATAAATAATTTCTCACCGTCTATACGGCTTGAAATAATGGGTGCAAATGTAATTTCTATATCTTTGTTAGTTTGTACTACTTTAATAATATTTAATTTTTTAGCTAATTTTTCGAACCATTCTTGATACATATAGATTTCAATACTATCAGATATTTTTCCAAATCGATCTTCTAATTCTTCTTTAATAGCTTTTAATTTAACTAATGAATCAATGTTGTTAATTTTCTTATGAATCTCTATCTTAATTTCTTCTTCTGATACATATTTATCATCAATATGGGTTTCAACGTTGATTAGTGGTTTTTCATCAATTGATACTTCTTCTTCAATTGGAATCTTTTCTCCCTTTAATCTAGCTACTTCTTCATTTAACATTTTAATATATAATTCTATTCCTATAGCATCGATAAAGCCTGCCTGTTCACTACCGAGAATATCACCAGCACCTCGTATCGATAAATCTCTAGCAGCTATCGCAAAACCACTTCCTAACTCAGTGAACTCCTTTATGACATTTAGTCTTTTTACTGCATTATCATTTAGTACTTTACGGTCATCATACATTAAATAAGCATAGGCAATTCGATCACTGCGACCTACTCTACCTCTTATTTGATAAAGTTGACTGAGCCCAAACTTATCAGCATCAATTATTATTAAAGTATTGACATTAGGAATATCTATTCCAGTTTCAATTATCGTACTACAAACTAGAATATCATATTCCTTATTTATGAAAGATAACATCCTCCTTTCAAGTTCTGTTTTCTTCATTTGACCATGAGCATAAGTTACTGAGGCATCAGGAACTAATTTACTTATCTCTTCTACCTTATCAAGCATATTATCAACCTTATTATATAAGATAAATACTTGTCCATGACGCGACAACTCTCTATATACAGCTTGTTTTATTATTTCTAAGTTAAAAGGTAATACATAAGTTTGAATTGGATATCTATTGATAGGGGGTGTTTCTATTAATGATAAATCTCTAAGTCCTATCATTGACATCTGCAAAGTTCTTGGAATAGGAGTAGCTGATAATGTTAATACATCAACATTAGCTTTATACTCTTTAATTTTTTCCTTCTGGAGAACTCCAAACCTCTGTTCCTCATCAACTATTAACAAGCCTAGGTCCTTAAATTTAACTTTCTCATTTAATATTTTATGGGTGCCAAATAAGATATCTACTCTACCATTTTTTAAGTCCTCTATGATCTGTTTTTCTTTTTTTAAAGGGGTAAATCTATTTAACAATTCAATATTAATTGGAAAGTCTGAAAATCGTTCTAAAGCACTTTCATACTGTTGTTTAGAAAGAATAGTGGTGGGGCATAAATAAGCTACTTGTTTAGCGTTTAATACCGCTTTAAACATAGCTCTAAAAGCTACTTCAGTTTTACCATAACCAACATCACCACATAATAATCTATCCATTGGTCTATCTTTTTCCATATCTTTCTTTATTTCTTCGGTAGCTCTAATCTGATCCTCTGTTTCTTCATAAATAAAACCTTTTTCAAATATTAATTGCTCTTCAGTATCTTTATTAAATTTATAACCAATAGTTGCTTCCCTAATGGCTGCTAATTTTAACAATTTATCAGCAATATCTTTTATTTTACCCTTAATACGTAGTTTAGTCTTCTGCCATTCAGTACCTCCTAGATGATTTATTTTAGGAGTATAAGATTCAGAACCTGAAAACTTACTTATTAAATCTATCTTTTCAACTGGTATATATAATTTATCATTACCACTATATTTAATTAATAGGTAGTCTTTTTTAAGACCATTGACAGTCAATGTTGTAACGCCCATATAAATACCTATACCATGAGTATTGTGAACAACATAGTCACCTATTTTTATTTTAGCAATATCTTTTATTTTAGTACTATATTTAAAGTTAGATTGTTTCTTTATAACTTCAGTTCTAGCTTTAAATAATTCATATTCAGTAATAACTACTAGATCACCAATAATAAATCCATGATTAATATCTCTTTTAATAATATTAATCCTTTTATCTATTATCTTATTTTCATTAGTAATAACATAATTTTCATCCAAATGTTTTATAAAATTATTAATATGCAGATCATTAGTTAAGGCAATTATTACAGTCTTATTTAACTTTATCATATTATTGATATAATTTTTTATTTTTATAATATTTCCATCAAATTTGTCTATTTCTTTACTATCGTATTTTCTAACTTTTATATTTTTATCAATCACATTATCGATAGTCATTAAATATATATTTTTAGGTGAATATATATCATAAAAATCATGCATATAATTAGTCTTGGTATTTACATCTTTCTCAATATGGTAGTTATAAATTTCTTCTCTTAAAATTAAATAAGCATTTTTTAATTGATTATAATCTTTATACACAATAGTTGGATTAGTTAAATAATCTTTTATTGACGCTATATCTTTTAAAATTAATGGTAAGTTTTTTTGTTTTCTTAAAACATCTTCATTTATATTATCTGGTACAATAAATTCATCATATGGATATATTGATATTTTGTTAAGGTCTCCTAATGAGCGTTGAGTATCAACATCAAAATATCTTATTGATTCTATTGTATCACCAAAAAATTCCAATCTAATAGCTTTCTTTTCATTAATAGGGAAAATATCTAAAACATAGCCTCTTAACGCCATTTCCCCAGTCTTCCCTACTATTATTTCCCGAGTATAACCAATATTAAATAGTTTTTTAAATAATTCCTTTATATCATACTCATCATTTACTTTAAGATGAATAATACTATCTTGCCATAATTGTTTAGTGGGTAAATATCTTAAATATCCCATTAGATGGGTAACCACTATCTTATGTCCTTTATCAATTAAATGATTAATAGTATCTAATCTAATAAGCTTTAAATCGGGGCTTATAGCTATAGCTTCGCTAGTAAGAAAATCATCAGCTGGGAAAAAATACACTTCATCAGTGTATGTTCTAAGTGAATCATATAATTTATTAGCTTCAAATAATGTATTAGTTACAACAATAACATCTTCATTATTTTTCTTAAAATATGAATATATATATATAGCATTTAATTCATCATTTAAGCCAACAACATTTATATTATTATCTATATCTTTAAATATATTGTTGAATATACTCATTGTTTCCCCTCCGCATGAAAAAGATCAATTTTAAATGATCTCCTCTTTTGTATTATACTTATTCATCAGTTGCATAAATTCTATTGTAATAAAATCAATACAGATATCAGCAGCTCTTTCAATTGTCTTATTAATTATATTTTGCTCATTTTCGGTAAAATTACCCAATACATAATCTTTAGTTAATATAGTTTTATCTTTGGATATACCTATTTTTAATCGTTTATAATTATCAGTTTCTAAATGTAATTCAATGTTTTTAAGACCATTATGGCCTCCTGATCCACCACTTTGTTTTAGTTTTAAACCCCCTAATTCAATATCTAAATCATCACTAATAATTAAAATATCGTCAATATTGATTTTATAAAAAGCAATATATTGTCTTATAACCTCACCAGATAAATTGATATATGTCATTGGTTTTAATAAAATAATCTTTTCTTCTTTATATAAACCATCACCATAAAGACCACCAAATTTTTCTTTACTAACATTTATATTTAATCTTTTACTAATTTCATCTATTACTTTAAAACCGACATTATGACGATTATTAGTGTATTTTTCTCCTGGATTTCCTAGTCCAACAATTAATTTCATTATCTCACCTCACATGATATTCCTTATAGATAATATTTTTAGCTATATTTCTATCGTTAGCTACTTTCTTTATTGCTTCTTTTTCACTATACCCTTCTTTTATATATAGGTTAATATGTTCAATAATAGTCAGATGATTATAATCTTTTTCATTATTTCCTTCAACCACTATAACAAATTCCCCTTTTAAATTAATATTTTCATTAATACTCTCTTCAACCGTTCCATAAAATATCTCTTCAAATTTTTTACTTATTTCCCGGGAAATAGAAACTTTACGATTACCTAATATTTCTTTAATTTTTAATAATGTATTTTTAATTCGATGGGGAGCTTCATAAAATATAATTGTATGCTCCATTGATTTTAATTTTTCTAACTCCTTTTCTTTTTTTACTTCTTTACTATTTAAAAAGCCATAGAAAAGAAAAGGGTGTGGTGCTATACCAGAAACAATTAAAGCCGGAATCAGGGCAGTTGGTCCGGGTAATCCAATAACATTATATCCCTCTTTAATGATATAACTAATTATTTTATATCCGGGATCACTTATTATTGGTGTTCCTCTATCAGTAACTAGGGCAATATTTTTATTTTGTTGTAAGTATTCTAAAATAGTTTCTTTAATCTTATTTTCATTTTGCTCGTTACATGATATTAATTTTTTCTTTATATTTAAATAATTTAATAACTCACCAGTAACTCTAGTATCTTCGCAAAATATAACTTCTACTTCTTGTAATAGTTTAATAGCCCTTAGTGTTATATCATCTAGATTACCAATAGGTGTAGGTATTAAATACAATGATGGAGAACCATCATAACTTTTTCGCCACATTTACATTCCTCATATCTTTTTATTTCTTTTTTACTTCATCTAATTTTTCTTCTATATAACCGTGTCCTTCTATAAATATACGATAAGTACGATTTAAAATATCAACCGACACTACTTCGCCCTCACCAAATTTAGTTTTTATTTTCTTCCCTATTTCAGGTAAACCTCTTTTACATACTCGATAATTATCATCTTCATAATTTAAACAACATAGAAGGCGGCCACAAACACCATTTATTTTTGTAGGATTTAAAGCAAGGTTCTGATTTTTAGCCATATTTATCGATACACTTTCAAAATCAGTTAAAAATCTTGCACAACATAACATTCTACCGCAAGGACCTAAACCTCCAGTTCCTTTTGCTTTATCACGAACACCAATTTGCCTTAATTCTATTCTCGTTTTATAAATTTGCGCTAAATCTTTAGCTAATTGGCGAAAGTCAACGCGATTATCTGATAAAAAATAAAATATTAATTGCTTGCGATCAAAAGTAAAATTAGCATCTACTAAACGCATATCTAATTCGTGTTTCTTGATTAATTTATTACATTCATTTATAGCTGTCTGCGCATCTTTTATATTTCGTTGATTAACTCTTTTATCATCATATGTAGCAATTCTAATAACTTTCTTTAAAGGTAATAATAAATTTTGCTTTTTTTCCTCTTTAAGGTCAGAACTAATTTTAGCGTATTGGAGACCCTTTTCAGTCTCAACAATAACATCCATCCCCTTTTTTAAATCTAAGTCATTAGGAGAGAAAAAATAAGTTCTACCACCCTCATTAAAAGTTACTCCAACTACTTTAAACATATTACACCTCCGCTATTTCAATAATTAGTTTATCAATTAATAATTGGTTATTGATATTATTATTAATTTTTTCTTTCATATCAACAATAATCTTAATTTTATCTATTACTTGCATTATATCATTTAATTTAGCAATATTCTTTATATCTTTATGATATTCATTAAAAAATTCTATCTCGCGGTTACATATATCATTGATTACATCTCTGTAAAACAGAATAATCGCATCTAATCCAAATAAAATATGATCTTTATCAATAAAATAATCATGCCACATTTTTTTTGATACTAACAAACCATAATGTTTATTTTCCTCTAGTTTAATGATAAATTTAATCGCTATATCAATCATATTTACATAATTATCAATATTTAAATTATTATTATTATTTTTAAAATTATAAGATAGATAAGATAATAATTTAGCTTTCGCCATTCCAAATTGCTTTTTATATTCATCTAATCTATCATCAGTTAATTCCTTAGCTAAAGTAATAATTTGACAACGAGATAAGATAGTTGGTAACATTTGATAAATATTATTAGTTAATAAAATTGCTATTATATTATCAGCTGGTTCCTCTAAAAATTTTAAAATACTGTTAGCAGCATGCTTATTTAGGCGTTCACTATCTTTTATTATATATATTTTATATTTTCCTTCGACAGCTTTAGTAGCAAATGCTTGTTGTAATTCCATAACTTGCTCTTTTCGTATCCATAAACCATCTGGCTCAACAATTTTAATTTCTGTATAATTACCGTTATCAATTCTATTACATAGATTACAATTATTACATTTATCTATAATATTAGAAAAAAAATTAGGGCAAATTAAAAGCTTAGCAAATGCTATGGCAAACTTATCTTTATTATTCAAACCACTTACATCAAATAGATAAGCATGTGATATTTTATTATTTTTGATGCTATTTATTAAAAAATCATATACTAATGGTTGTCCCACTTTATAATCATCAAACATATCATCACCCTCTTAAAATCCTAGTAATAATATTATTACTAGTCCAAATATGGCTGGTATCCCTAATATTGCTACTAATAATACTGTTACATAATTAATTGGAATTATTAAATTTAATGGTGCTGCAATAATATTATACCCATATAAAACAAAAGCAGCCAATACTACTGATTTAACTATTTTATATATTCTTTTAATCATATATGCCTCCAGTAAGTATATATGATTAAAATTAAATACTATGATATTTTTTTGCGATCAGTTAGTGCTAATTCTAATGTCATAACATCTATATATTCCATATCAGCGCCCATAGGAATACCATAAGCTATTTTTGAAATAGCTATATCTGAACCTTCTAACATTTTAGAAATATATAGCATTGTTGTCTCCCCCTCAATACTTGGACGAAGTGCAAATATAATCTCCTTAAATTTTGATTTTCCTATTCTTTTTATTAAACCATCAATATTTATGTCCTCAGGTCCAACTCCATCAAGCGGTGAAATTAATCCATCTAACACATGATATAGACCATTATATACTCCTATTTTTTCAAACAATATAATATTTTTAGGTTCCTCAACAATACATAAAATCTTATTATCTCTCTTTTTGTCAGAACAAATATCACATACTTCTTTCTCTGATAAATGATTACATACTTTACATCTACCTATTTTATTCTTAACATTTTTTATACTATCAGAAAATTGAGCTGCTGATTCATCATCTAAATCAATAACAGCAAATGCTAAACGTTCTGCTGTCTTTTCACCAATACCTGGCAGTTTTTTAAATGATTCTACTAAAAACTTCAAACTTTCTGGATATATCATATTAACACTCCTAAAACATTCCTGGGATTCCTAAATTAAATTTTCCCATCTTCTCTTCATATTCTTTATCTACTTTTTTAACTGCATCATTAATAGCTACAATTAGCATATCTTCAAGCATTTCAATATCATCTTTATTAATTTCTTCCTTATTAATCTTTATTTTTATTATTTCTTTCTTACCATTTACCTCAACTTCAATAAAAGAATATTTCCCGGGAAATATTTTTTCTTCTATTTCTTTTTTTACTTTTAACATATCTTGTTGTAATCGCTGTGCCTGTTTTAACATATTTTGAATATCCATATTATCATCTCCTTTAATCTATCTCTACTACATTTTCACCAAATAAATCAACTGTCATCTTTAAAAATTCATCATTCTCACTTTTACTTACTATAGGAATTTCACTATAAGGTGGTTCATCTATTATTGTGTACTTTTCACCTTTTTTCTTCTTTTGAATATAATCACTTTTTATTTTTTCCCAATCTTCTTCAGTAGTAGCAATTATTTTATACATTTTTTTAAAAATGCTTTTAATTGTTTTTTCTATCATTTTTAAATTATTATTTATTCTATCGGCCATTGCTATATTTTTAAAAGCTATTAAAATGCTTTCATCACTAGCAGCTTTAACATCTGCATCAACTAAAATACCAGCAATAGGGCCATGAATAGGATCAACGATATATGATTTTATTTTTAACCACTGCTCTTTTATTTCTTTTAATATTTTTTTATCAGCTTTTACTAAAATATTATTTATTCTAATCTTTTTTATATTTTCAATATAATCTTTAACTTCACTCTGATTGACTATTTTTTTTATTTCTTCATTAATTTTATTGATTGGTTGGTGATTTTTATATCCTAATAGGGCTATCTCTAAAATAATTTTAGGATTATTAGATATTTTCATGGTATTACTAGTATCATTTAATACTTTTATTAGATCATATATATATATTTCATCTATATTTAAATCAATATCTTTATAGAACTTATATAAAATCTTATCATTTTCAAAGTACTTAGGAGCATTTTTAAATATAATATAATCTCTTAAAAAAATCATACTACTTTCAATCAATTTAAATAAATCTTTACCACTAGCATATAACTCATCAATTAATTTTAATACTTCTTCCTTATTGTTTTCTAATAAATATTTTAATAACATTACTATATTATCTCTAGATACTACACCATTAATAGTATAAACATCTTGGACAGTTATATTATTACTACTATAAGCAATTAACTTATCTAGGATGCCTTCTGCATCTCTTAAAGCTCCATCAGCTATACGAGCTATTTCACTTATTGCTTCACTATCTATTTTTATTTTTTCTTTTTTAGCTATTTTTTTTATTTTAGATTCAATATTACTGTTATCAATCTTTTTAAAATCAAAACGTTGGCATCGTGAAACTATAGTTATTGGTACTTTATGAGCTTCAGTAGTTGCGAGTATAAAAATAACGTGTGCGGGAGGTTCCTCTAGCGTTTTTAATAATGCATTAAAGGCACCAGTTGATAACATATGAACTTCATCAATAATATATACTTTGTATTTACAATCGCTGGGGACCAAATTAACTTTGCTTCTTATC
>JBJKSD010000028.1:0-18573 GCA_046704245.1 Bacilli bacterium | reverse complement strand
TTAATAAGGAGTGAAATAATGAGTATAATAAAAAAACTAGCTAAAATTTTATTGATAAACGTTTTATTTATAACTGTTTTTATTAACTATCCAGTAGTAGAAGCTAAAACTTTAGGAGAATTAGTTGATGAACTAAATGAATTAGAGAAAGAAGCAGAAGAAACAGGTAATCAAATTAATTTAACTGATGCCCAAATAAAAGCAACTAAAAATGCAATTAATCAGATATATATCGATATCGATAAAACCCAAAAAGAAATAGCTGATAAAACAAAAGAAATAGCAGAATTAAATGTTAAAATAACTGACAAAGATAAAGAAACAAAAGAATTAATGAGCTTTTATCAACTTTCTGATTCTGAATCGACATATTTAGAATATGTAATGGGAGCTCAAACCTTAACTGATTTTATCTATCGTATTTCTATTACTGAACAATTATCACAATATAATAATGATTTAATTAAGCAGATGAACGATATGATTAATGCTAATAATCAAGCTAAAGTTGAATTGGGAGAAAAAGAACAAGAACTAAAAGATCGAAGAATATCTTTATCAAAGAAAGCTAGTATTTTACAAGGCCATAAAGCACAATTATATGAAGATGAAAGAAGCCTAGCTGATGAAATAAAAAATGCTAAAGCGGTTATTCAAATGTATCGTAATGCTGGGTGTAAAGATAATGAAGATATCGATGTGTGTTCTAGAAGGATGATACCTTATGATACAGAATTTAGAAGACCATTAGCTAGAGGATACATTACTAGTAATTTCTTATGCCCAAGGGTATATTATTTAGATGGGGTAAAGAGAACTGATTGTCATAGAGCTATTGATATGTCAGACAGCAATAAATCTTCTTTTGTTTATGCTACTGCTAACGGTAAAGTAGCAAAAGTATTCTACGATGTCTATGGGGGTAATCAAGTTGTAGTTCACCACCGTATAAAGATTGGATCAATATATAAATATTATTCATCGACATATGTTCATTTAAGTACAGTCTATGTTAAGGATGGTCAATTAGTAAACTATAATTCTATTATTGGGGTAATGGGTGGTACAGGTGGATGGTTTGATTATAGTGGACACTATCATAGTGGTTATTCTCCTCACTTACATTTTGCTTTATCAGATGGACTTCGATATAAGGATTATATATCATATCAAGATTATCAAGAACATTCCTTTAATCCTAAAAATGTTATTTCATTTTCTTCATATTGGAGTACTCGTTAATAGATAGGGGTGTCTTATGGAGCTCAAAGAACTATCAGTTGAACAATTTTCAACCTTTGCCTTACATCACGATCAAAATAATTTTCACCAAACTTTAGCGTGGGCTTATTTAAAGAATAGAAATGGCTGGCAATATCATTTTGTTGGTTTAGTAGATAAAAACGATAATATTAAAGCAGCTTCTTTATTGTTATCAAAAAAGTTTATTGGTAAGTTAAATATGTTCTATGCTCCTAGGGGTTTCTTAATTGACTATAAAGATTATGAACTATTAAAAATATTTACTAAAGAGATTAAAGCCTATGCTTTTAAAAAAGGAGCTTTCTTTATTAAGATTGATCCATATGTTATGTATAAAGAAAGAGATATAGAAGGTAAACTAGTTGAACATGGGGTAAATAATTCTGAAGCAGTTAAAAATTTAAAAAGATTAGGTTATCGCCATTATGGTTTTACTAAATATCAAGAAACTTTACAACCACGATGGATGTTTGTCTTAGATGTTGAAAATAAAACATCAGATCAGATCTTAAATGAAGTTTATCATCAAACAACTCGCCATATCATCAATAAAACCCTCAAATTAGCGTATTCTCTTGATGAAGTAAACCTAGATAACATGTTAGAGTTTAAAAAAATCATGGAAGAGACTAGTAAACGTCGAGGATTTATTGATCGGCCTTTATCTTATTATCAAAATATGTATGAAATATTAAGTAAATATGACATGATTAAAATATATTTAGTTAAGTTTAATTGTGAAGAGAGTATTAATATTTTACATAAAGAAAATAAAGATATAACTACTAAAATTGAAGATTTAAAGCATAAATTTAAAGCTGGTTATAATAAGAAAGTTATTACTAAGCAGATTAAAGAATTAGAAACTAATATTGAAAATAACAAGAATAAGATTGATGAATATGATAATCTTAGACAAGATTATGGCAATATCATTACGATGTCTGGTTCACTATTTATTACTTATGGTGATGAAGTATTATATTTATTTAGTGGTACCTATGAACAATTCTTAAAATATAATGCTCCATATCGTTTACAATGGGAAATGATTAAATATGCGATTGATAATAAATATAAACGATATAATTTTTATGGTATTAGTGGTACTTTTGATAAAAAAGATCCAGCATATGGTGTTTATTTATTTAAAAAAGGATTTAATGGTCACGTAGTAGAATTAATAGGTGAGTTTGATTTAATAATTAATAAATTTTATTATTATTGTTATATTTTTAGTTATAGTTTATATCGCCATCTTAAAAGAATCGTTAATAAAATAAAAAGATAACAGAAGAGTAATTAACTCTTTTTGTTTATATGAGGTGATAGTATGGAACGAATCATCTTACATATTGATGTTAATAATGCCTTTTTATCATGGAGTGCTATTGATTTATTAAATAGTGGTTTTAATCGCGATATTAGAGAAGAATATGCTATTATTGGAGGCGATGAATCTAAGCGACATGGTATTGTATTAGCTAAGAGTATGAAAGCTAAACAGAAGGGTATTGTGACTGGAGAAGCTATCTATAATGCTAAAAAGAAATGTTCTAATTTAAATATTTATCCACCCAATTATCATATCTATCAAGAAATGTCCCAACGGTTATTTTCGTTATTACAAGAATTTACACCTGATATTGAAGTATTATCAATTGATGAATGTTTTATTGATTATGGTAAAATTAAGAGCTTATACGGTGATGAATTAAAGTTCAGCCAGCAATTAAAAGATTTAATTAAAAAAGAATTAGGATTTACTGTTAATATTGGTATTGGTAATAATAAGTTATGTGCTAAAATGGCCTCTGATTTTTTAAAACCTGATCGTGTCCATACTTTATATAATAATGAAATAAAAGACAAGATGTGGCCTTTACCTATCGATGATTTATATGGTATAGGTAAAAAGACTAGTATTAAATTAAATAATATTAATATTAAGACAATTGGTGATTTAGCTAATTACGATGGTAATGAATTATATAAATATTTTAAAAATCAAGCTTTTAAAATGATTGAAACGGCTAAGGGAATCGATAATAGTGAAGTAATATCTAATAGTACTGATCCTAAAGGTATTAGCCATGCCATTACTTTAGATCATGATCTAATTAAAAAAGAAGAAATATATAATATATTACAGATAATAGCTGATAAAATAGCCATTACTTTACGTAAACGAAATAGGTATGCTTATGTTATAGCTGTCAATATAAAAGATCAATACTTTAATAATTATTCTCATCAAACAAAATTAAAGAATGCTACTAATATTACTAGTGAAATATTTAAGATATCCAAAAAATTATTTGATGAGATGTGGGATAATAGACCTATTAGATTAATAGGTATTCGTTTAGATACATTAGTAACTAAAGATCATTATCAATTATCATTATTTGAAAATGTTATCGATCGCGAAGTGACGAATAAATTAGAAAAAACTCTTGATAAATTAAAAGAAAAATATGGATATGATATAATAACAGTAGCAGCTTTACAAAAGAAAAATGATAAAGATAAGTAGTAAATATTTTACAAAATGAAAAATAATTGTATAATAGAACAAAAGGAGGGATACTATGGATTATTTTGTACCAGATATCTATCAGAAAAGTATCTTTTCCATTGATTATAAAAAATTAAAAAAAGATGGTATTAAATGTTTGCTTCTCGATTTGGATAATACACTAGTACCCAGTGGCGTAAAGCAACCAACCCCTAAAGCCAAAAAGCTTGTTAATAATTTAAAAGAAATGGGTTTTAAAGTAATAATACTATCTAATAATTCAAGAAAAAGATTAGAACCTTTTAAAGAAGAATTAGGAGTTGATTGTAGTTCTAATTCCTTTAAACCATTAAAAATAAAATATTTAAAGATATTAAAGGATTTAAAATATAAAGAATCAGAAATAGCGTGTATTGGAGATCAATTTATAACTGATATTTTAGGAGGAAATCGAGTAGGTATTAAAACAATCTTAGTTAATCCCATCAGTAGAAAAGATCTTAAAATAACTCAAATTAATCGATTAATTGAACGATATATTAAAAAAATATTACATCGCAAAGGGTTATTTACAGTCGGTCGATATTATGAATAAAGGTTAACACTAAAAGAAAATATTACATATTTTCTTTTTCTTTTTGTGTAAAATAATGGTATAATTAATTTATAATGATAGGAGCGATATTATGGTTGGAATTGATTTGCCAAAGAAGAAAAAAATGTCAATAAAAAATACCATTATGGAATTTCGCAAACCAAATCGAGTCTATATTCCCTTAGTAAATCATACCAATTATAATTGTGGCTCGTTAGTTAAAGTTGGAGACATTGTATATAAAGGTAGTATTATCGGACGTCGTAATGACCAATATAATATTCCAATTCATTCTAGTGTCAGTGGAGTAGTAGTTAATATTGAAGATAAATTATATATGAATGGTAAAGAAGTTAGATGTATAGTCATAGAAAATGATTTTAAAGAAAAAGTAGAAAAACAAAATATAACAAAGAAAAAAATAACTGATTATACAAAAGAAGAATTTATTAATATCATCAAAGAATGTGGAGTAGTAGGTCGCGGCGGTAGTGGATTCCCCACTTATGTTAAATATGATACTAATGAACCTATCCATACTCTTTTAGTTAATGGTGTCGAGTGTGAACCATATATTACTTGTGATAGTGTTTTAATGCGAGAAAAAGCCGAAGAAATACTAGAGAGTATCGATGCTATTATGGAAATTAATAATATTACTAAAGGTATTATTGTTATAAATATTCATAGTAATGATATTAAAGAAGAATTTGAACAATATATTGGGACTTATCCTAATATATCTATTGTGGGTATTGAAGATTTATATCCTTATGGTTGGGAAAAAACTTTAGTAAAAAGAGTATTAGATATAGATTATGATGACATACCAATTGAAAAAGGAATTGTCGTTAATAATGTTTCAACTATATATTCGATATATGAAGCTTTAAAATATAATAAACCAATAATTGAAAAAATAATTACGGTTACTGGTGATATGGTTAGAAAACCCCAAAATATTGTGGTTAAAGTTGGTACTTTAGCTGCCGATATAATTGATTTTATTGGTGGTATTAAAAGAGGGGAAGGTATAAAATTAATAGCTGGTGGACCAATGATGGGTGTTGCTATGCCTAACGATAATTTAGTAGTTAGTAATAATTTAAATTGTCTATTAATTATGAAAAATTTAAATAATGATCCATTTATCAATTGTATGCATTGTGGTGATTGTGTAATGGTATGCCCTGCTAAAATAGCACCAGTATTAATTAAGAATGCTGTCAATGATAAAGATAAATTAAAATATTTACAGCCAGGGAAATGTATTGAGTGTGGTCTTTGTTCATATATATGTCCATCTAAAATAGATGTGAGAGAATATGTCAGAGAAGCTAAACAAAAAAGAGGTGAATAAATGGATACGTTTTATGTAGATAATGGTCCTCATATAAAAAGTAAATATAATACTTCTAAGATGATGACTCATCTTATAGTAGCTCTTTTACCTATTATTATATTTAGTAGTTATAAGAATGGTTTTTTACCTTATATAAAAGGCTATGCTACCTTATATGAAGCTTTTAGACCTATTATTTTAATATTAATAGGAATCTTAACATCATTAATAAGTGAATATTTATATTCATATTTTATCTTACGTAAACATGATTTTAAATCATTAAAAGAACACGTTAGATATTCATATGCTATCTTTCCAGGTTTGTTTTTAGCTTTATTTATTCCCCTTAATACTCCTTATTCGGTCTTAGCTCTAGGTAGTGTTATAGCTACTATTATAGGTAAGCTATTATTTGGTGGTTTCGGTTTTAATGTCTTTAATCCAGCCCTAGTTGGTAATCTATTTATTGTTAGTGCTTATTATACTAATATAATGGCTCGTGGTGGTTATTATAATCCAATGGAAATAGATACTGTTACACATGCTACACCTTTAACTAATTTACAAAGTTTAAACTATATTGCGACTTATGATAAAGTAGTATCAGTATTTGGTAATCTATGGGATTTCTTTATTGGTTTTATTCCTGGTTCTTTAGGTGAAACCAGTGCTTTATTATGTTTAATAGCATTAATATATTTATTAATTACTAAAGTTATTAGTTGGCGTATTCCTGTTATCTATATAGCTACTGTCTTTATTTTAACAGGTTTTATTGGTTATTATAATAACTTAGGTATTTGGTATCCATTATTTCATATATTAAGTGGTAGTTTAATGTTTGGAGCTATCTTTGTAGCTACTGATCCGGTTACTAGTCCAACAACACCATTTGGACAAGGTATCTATGCTTTGGGTTTAGGATTCCTAACAGTAGTCTTTAGATTTTTAACTTCTTATCCAGAAGGGGTATTAACAGCTATTTTAACTTTAAATATGTTTATCTTTATAATCGACAGAATAGGTGCTGTAGTTCGTTTTAATATTAAAAAGACCATCATACCATTGCTAGTATTATTCTTAGTTATTGGGTCAACTACTTTCTATATAGCAACAACTATTAATAAAGATAAAAAGATTGAAGATAACACTTTTAAAGTCATATCAACTGTTATCAATAATAACAATATTATATATACGGTAACGCATCAAGCTTACCATGGTATTATTAAAGCTGAAGTTACTATCGATAGTAATACTAATCAAGTAATTAAAGTAAATATCTTAGAACAAAATGAAAATGTATGGACTGAAATAGAAAATAATCAATATATTGATAAAATAATTAATAATCAAAAAAATCTAGATGGTTTAGATACAATAAGTGGGGCAACATATACCTCAAATTATCTAAAGCAACTAGTTAATAAAACAATAAATTATTATAATCAAAATAGATAGGGTGAGAAAATGAGAAGCACAATTCTAAAACCAGTGCTAGTATTAACTTTAGTAGGATTTATATGTTCAGTATTATTATATTGTGTATATGAATTAACAGATCCATTAATCGAATGTCTTTTAGGGAGGTTTATCTTATGAAATATAATTTCCTAAAAGGAATTATATATGAGAACCCAGTCTTTGTTCTATTATTGGGTTTATGTTCCATATTAGCCGTAACCACCAATTTAGAAAATGGTATTGTTATGGGTTTTTCAGTTATGTTTGTCTTATTTTTTACTAATACGATTGTAGCAATTATTAGCAAAATAGTACCTGGTCCGGTTAAATTACCAGTCTATATATTAATAATTGCTACTTTTGTTACTATTGTTGAACTATTATTAAAAGCATACTTACCAATTATTTATACCACTTTAGGTATCTATATACCGTTAATCGTAGTTAATTGTATTGTTCTAGGTAGAGCTTTAGGATATGCCTCTAAGAATAATATCTTTAATAGTATGATTGATGGTTTAGGTTATGGTTTAGGTTTTTTATTAGCATTAATGATTTTAGGTAGTATTAGAGAAATAATAGGTAATAATACGATTACCATTATGGATAATTTAACTAAATTAACTGGTTATCGTATGGTCTATCATGTTTTACCTAATAGTGATTTATTGCCAATGAATATATTTATTCAACCAGCTGGAGCTTTCTTAACACTTGGTATATTGATAGGTATTTTTAAAACCATATCAATCCATAGGAGGGATAGTAAATGAATCTAATATCATTATTTATTACAAGTATTTTAACTAAAAATATTATTTTGATTAAATTCTTGGGTTTATGTCCTTTCTTAGGTGTTTCTAATAAAGAGAGAAGTGCTATTAGTATGGGTATTAGTGTCACTATAGTAATGGTAATAGCTAGTATTATAACTTTTTTCCTTTATAATTATGTTTTAATACCTTTAGATATAACATATTTAAGAACTATCATAGCTATTCTAATTATTGCTTCTTTAGTTCAATTATTAGAAATAATAATTAAGAGATTCTTTCCTTCAATTCAAAAATTATTTAGTATCTATCTACCATTAATTACTACTAATTGTGCTATTTTAGGAGTTATCTTATTAAATATTAGTTATGAATATAATTTTATTGAAATGTTAGTATTTACTATTGGTAGTAGTTTGGGTTATGTATTAGTTCTATATCTTTTTTCTAATATTAGAGTACGTTTAGATAATAGCCCAATACCTAATGGTTTTAAAGGTATACCAATAGCCTTAATAATTGCTAGTATTTTATCGTTATTATTTGTTAGATATGTAGGGTGATATGATGTTGGGTATTATATTAGTTATTGTTTTATTTATTATGACGATTGGATTATATCTATTAAATAAAGATAATAATAGTTGTAATGATGACTGTGCTAACTGTCTAAAATCATGTGAAAAGAGGTTATAAGATGGTAGGAATTATAGTAATGACTGTAACTTCATTAATATTAGGATTAATTCTAGCATTAGTAGATCAATATATTAATAAAGATATTAAAGAAGTAAAAGATATTGAAATAATGTTACCTGGATATAATTGTAATTCATGTGGTATGGGTTCATGTCGAGGAATGGCTGAACATGCTATTATAGATTCAAACAATCTTAAACGTTGTCGTTTTTTAAAAAAAGAACAACTACAAGAAATCATAACATATATAAATAATAAAAAAGACATTCAATAATGTCTTTTTTGGTATATAAAAGTAAAAAAGTAAAATCATAATTATAGGTGATTTTATGAAAAAGAAAGGTTTTACTTTAATTGAATTATTAGCTGTTATTATTATATTAGGAATAATTTTATTAATAGCTATTCCTAATGTGTTAAAAATTATTAATCAATCTAGACTAGATGCTTTTGAAAGGGAAAAGAATTTATTGATAACGGCAACCAGAAACTTTGTCGTTAAGTATCCAGAATTAGTTACCTGGACAGGTTCGACAGCCGAAGTATATTTATTAGATTTACAGAACGCTAAATTAGTAGATAATCCATTACCCGATCCTAGAGGAGGAAACTTTGATAATAGTAAACCAGGAGGTACTAAAGTAATATTATCAAAAGATGCTACCACTAATACCATAATATATACGGTCTATGTACCAGATGATACTGATACAACGCCATTACTAGCTGATAATAGTGGTGCTAATGCTCCCGTATTATTAAGTAATATGATTCCCATTATGTGGAATGGAACAACTTGGGTAAAAGCTGATGTAAATAACTATGTGGGAACTAATTCGTGGTATGATTATGATACTAAAAAATGGGCTAATGCGGTAACCGTAACCGATGCTACTAGAACTAGTTATTTAGATGCAGCCGTAGGAACTGAAGTATTAATAGGAGATATCACCACATTTTTTGTCTGGATACCTAGATATAAATATTTAGTACCAGCAGGTACTGGTGAAAGAGAAATAACTATTACTTTTGAAAGTGTTACTACTCCTAAATCAGTAGGTGATGGTATCACCACACCCCTAACTCATCCCGCCTTTACTTTTGGAACTACAGAATTAGCAGGTATTTGGGTAGGTAAATTTGAAACCACCGGTACTATAACAGGTATCACTATTAAACCTAATGTTACTTCGTTACGTAGTCAAACAGTATCTACTATGTTTAATTATACTAGAACTATGCAAGATACAGGTAATACTTATGGTTTTCCTACTACTGGTATGGATATTCATATGATGAAAAATATGGAATGGGGATCAGTAGTATATCTTTCACATAGTAAATATGGCATGAATGCTGAGGTATGGATTAATCCTAATAGTACTTATATTACTGGTTGTGCTGGTACTTCAGTATTAGCAGCATCCACAACAGCATGTGAACAATATACTAGTACTAATGGTCAAAATGCTTCAACTACAGGTAATATCTTTGGTATCTATGATATGAGTGGAGGAGCATGGGAATATGTTATGGGTAACTATAATAATACTTTAGGGGTAGCTGGTTTTGCTACTTTACCTGATCCTAAATATTATGATTTATATACCACTACTACTGGTTTAAAAGGCGATGCAACTAATGCTGATGGAACAAGTGGTTGGTATGGTGATTATGAAGAATTAGTATATACAGCTATACCATGGGCTACTAGAGGAGGCCCGCAAAACTTTGGAGCTAGTTCAGGTATCTTTACATACTTTGGTAGTACTGGTGATTTGGGTGGGGGTTATTCATATCGTATTGTTATTGCTCCAAGTATATAAAAGAAAAAGGATAACGTAAGTTATCCTTTATTTATTACTGTAATAATTATATATACCATATTTATCACTATATTGATCATAAAATAATGATGTTTTAATAGGGTTAAAAGTTAAATAACCAAATAATGTTAAGATAATTGGTATTAAAATTAAACTAATTAGATTATATAGATTATAACCCTTATTTAAATTTAAAATATAATAACTAACTATCTGACCCCCAATAATAGCTATTAAATATAAGATAATAGTTATTATTTCATTATATTCAAAAACATAGTAGATGGGTAAGAATAAGATTAAAAAAACAATAATAGTTGATAATGCTCCAGATAAAGAAGATAAGAAGAAATTAGGTTGATTAATATTATCGATTAATTCTTGTTCTATTAACATCCATATAACAGTGGTTGAAAAAATCATCTTTAAATGTTCCCATATACTTTCGTTAACAGGGAAAAAGACCGCCAAAAAATTATTGGGAAACCAATCATATAATTGATGAGTTATAAAACTTAATAAGAAAATGGTTATTATACCAATAATTTTTATATTTCTAATAGTCATATAATCACCTCTTATTATTATATCATTATTAGTATATTAAATTAATAGATATTTATGTTTGGAAATGGGCTTGTCGAAATAACAAATAAAATATATAATAAAAAGAGTATATTGAAAAAAATAATAAATATAAAAGGATATTCGATTCTTTTGTAGAATATAAAAAGTAGGGGAATGATATTATGGCTATATTAACTGAAGACCAAATCAATGAAGTACGCAATAGTGTCGATATTGTTGAAATAATTGGTGCATATATTCCTTTAACCCAAAAAGGACGTAATTTTTTTGGTGTATGTCCATTTCATGATGATCATAATCCTAGTATGAGTGTTTCACGTGAGAAACAAATATATAAATGTTTTAGTTGCGGAGCTAGTGGTAATGTCTTTAATTTTTTAATGGAATATGAACATATGGATTTTCGTGAAGCGTTAGTTTACTTAGCTAATAAATCAGGTATTAAATTAATGGGCGATATATTTCAAACTAAAAAGAAAGATATTAATGAAAAATTATATGAAATATATAATATCAGTACTAAATATTATCAAAATAATATCAATACTAGTAGTGGGTCAAAAGCTAGAACTTATTTAAAAAATCGCAATATTGATGATAATATTATTAACGAATTTCAAATTGGTTTAGCTCTCAATAAGAAAGATGCCTTAACTAAACTGTTGTTATCAAAAGACTATAAAGAGAAAGAATTAGTAGATAGTGGTATATCTAATAAGGGTGATGCTGGTTTTCAAGATGTCTTTATCGATCGCATTATATTTCCATTATGGGATATTACTGGTCAAGTAATAGGGTATAGTGGTCGTATTTATAATGAAAGTGATATGGCTAAATATGTTAATACAAAAGAAACAAATATCTTTAAAAAAGGGATGATGGTCTATATTTATCATCGAGCTAAAGATGTTACCAGAATAAAGAAACAAGTCATTATTGTTGAAGGTTTTATGGATGTTATTAGATTATATAGTGTTGGTATCGATAATGTTATAGCCATTATGGGAACTAGTATTACTGAGCAACAAATTCGCTTAATTAAAAAATTATCTAATAATATAATTATCTGCTTTGATGGTGACGATGCCGGAGCTAATGCTACTTTAACGTGTGGTAATGAACTAACTAAGATAGGAATAAATCCTAAAATAATTAGATTAGAAGATAATTTGGATCCTGATGAATATATAACAAAATATAGTAAAGATAAATTTTTATTAGCCATCGATAATGCTCAATCCTTTATTGATTTTAAATTAAATTATTATCGTCAAAATAAAGATTTAAAAAATAATGATGATATTACTAAGTATATTAATGAAGTAATATTAGAAGTCAGTACAATTGAAGATGAGATAAAAAGAGATCTTATTTTAAGTAAGATTAATGAAGAATTTTCAGTATCTAAAGATATATTAATTAATAAATTAAATAAATATTTAACTAATAAAAAACCAATAATAAATAAAGAATCAATCGATATTAAAAAAGCCACATATGAAAGTAAATATCAGAAAGCTGAAAAAAGATTACTATATTACATGCTTAAATCAGCAGAGATAATTAAGATATATGAAAATAAAATAGCATATTTACCAACAGCTAATTGTAGGATATTAGCTAATGAAATTATTGCATATTCTAATAAATATGGTAATATAAACATTGCTGATTTTATTACTCATTTACGTGATCAACAAGAATTAATTGAATTAATTGGTGAATTGGAGATGGAACACTTTAAAGATGAATATAGTATGGAAGAAATAAATGACTATATTAAAACAATTAGAGAATATAGTGTCAAAGATGAAATAAAAAGACTAACTGATTTAATGAAGAATGAAATAGATGTTAAAAAACAAGTAGAATATGCTGAAGCAATTAGAAAATTAAGAATTGAGGAGTGAAAACATGATAGAAGAGATAAAAACATTAGAAGATCGTAAAAAAAGTTTATTAAAATTAGGTAAAGAACAAGGCTTTATTACTTATGAACAATTAGCTGAAGAATTAAAAGGGTTAGAATTAGATAATGATGCTTTAGATGATCTATACAATTTCTTTAGTAATGAAGGAGTCGAAATTGTATCAGAGTTTAAAGAAGAAGCTGAAGAAGATGAAGAAGAAGATATTTCGATAGAAGAAGATATTGCTAGTAGTAAGGATATTAAAATTAATGATCCTGTTCGTATGTATTTAAAAGAAATTGGTCGTATTAATTTACTTACTCCAGAAGAAGAAATAGAATTAGCTAAAAGAGTAGAAGCGGGCGATAATGAAGCGCGCAATATATTAGCTGAATCTAACCTTAGGTTAGTGGTAAGTATCGCTAAAAGATATGTAGGTCGAGGTATGTTATTCTTGGACTTAATTCAAGAAGGAAATATAGGGCTTATGAAAGCTGTTGAAAAATTTGATCCTACTAAAGGGTATAAATTTTCTACTTATGCTACTTGGTGGATTAGACAAGCTATTACTAGAGCTATAGCCGACCAAGCTAGAACCATTAGAGTACCTGTTCATATGGTTGAAACAATCAACAAATTAGCTAGAATTCAAAGGCAATTAACGCAAGAGTTAAATCGTGAACCTAAAGAAGATGAATTAGCTAAAAAGATGAATATTTCAGTTGATAAAATTAGAGAAATATATAAGATATCTCAAGAACCAATATCATTAGAAACTCCTATTGGTGAAGAAGAAGATTCACATCTAGGTGATTTTATTAAAGATGAAAGAACAACAAGTCCTGAAGAATATGCAACGATTGAAATGTTAAAAGAAGAATTATCAGAAGTACTGATGACTTTAACTGATCGTGAAGAACAAGTCTTAAGATTAAGATTTGGGCTTAATGATGGTCAATGTCGTACTCTTGAAGAAGTAGGTCAAATCTTTAATGTCACTAGAGAAAGAATTAGACAAATTGAAGCTAAAGCGTTAAGAAAATTGCGCCATCCTTCTCGTTCACGCAAATTAAAGGATTTCTTAATTGATTAAAATACCTATACGTACTAAAGCTATAGCTTCTTTAATTAATAAAGATAATAAAGTAATTGATATTGGTTGTGATCATGCTTTGTTAGCTATATATCTAGTTAATACTTTACATTTATCTAAAGTAATAGCTAGTGATATTAACAGTAATGCTTTACAACGAGGTATTGACAACATTAAAAAATATAACTTAGAAGATAAGATATTATTTAAACTAGGTAATGGTTTAGAAATAATAGATGATGATATTGATACTATTGTTATAGCTGGTTTAGGTGGTATAACTATATCAGATATATTAAAACAAGGTAAACATAAACTTATTCATATTAATAATATTATTTTACAACCTAATACTGATATTATATTAGTGCGACGTACTATTCAAATGTTAGGATATAAGATTACTCAAGAACAATTAGTAAAAGAAAACAATATTATATATACTATTATTAAAGCAGAAAAAGGTCCAATAAAATATAATTATCGACAATTATATTTTGGACCTATATTATTAAAACAAAAAGGTGAATTGTTTATTGAATTATATACTAATAAAATAAATGAATTATATCAAATATTAAATATGTTACCCAACAAGTATCTCTTAAAAAGATGGCAAATAAATAAAAAAATAGGTTTAATTAAAAAAATTATTTCATACTAAAAATAGAGAATATTTCTCTATTTTTATTTATTAGATAAAGAAGTTAGGATTATTATCACTATTAGATTGAGTGTTATTATAACTTTCAGTAGTATTATAAGTATTACTATTATTACTATTACTTACTGGAGTGGATTCACCACTTGAAGTATCAATTTTATTAAATTCATTAAAGACTCTAAACATTGTTCTAGCATTTCGATACATTGGCCCTATTAGATAGGCAATAGGAATAGCTTGATTTATAATGGCAACAGTTTTTTGAGCATTAGATAAGAAGTTGCCCCAATTAAATGTTTGGCGCATTGGATAGGAATATGGAAAAGAAGATTGGAATGGATACATATTTCTACGAAAAATCATATTAAATTCCCCCTAAAATAATATATGTATGGAATTAAAAAAAGTTTAAAAAAGTAATTATTTATGTTATAATTCTTATATAGTAGGAGGTTAGATACATGAAGCTAAAATTACTATTGCAACCCTTTATTTATATCTATTATCTTATCTCTTACATTATTATAATGCCCTTTTATTTTATTAAATTTTTTATTTTGGGTTTATTTTATCCTTTGCGTTTTATAGCCTATTGGCTTACTAAGGGGATTATTTATTTTATTAAAATATTACGTCGTATTATCAGTGTATTATATCGTAGTCTAAAAATATTTATTATTAAATTAATTAAGGTAATAAGAAAAGTAATAATAACAATAATTATGTTAATACATTCATTTATTTTAGGTATCTATGTATTATTTAGACAGATAGCTAGATATATTATGGCTTTTGTTAAGATGATTTGGTTAGGTTTTTATACTGTCTTTCATGGTATTTATGTAGTTATTGCTGATATAGTTATAACTATTTATAATAATATAAAACATGTACTAGCCTCTTTTATCTATTTAATCCGTAATTCTGGGCGCATGGTAAAAAGTTTTATTAATAAAGTTATTAATTTTATTAAAAGAATTATATTTAGAATTAAAACTTCAATTATTAATTGGTATAATAGTTTAGCACCCGTTAGGTATTTAAAGAATAAGAAAGATTTCCAACGTAAAGTATTATTAATTGATTTCTTAGATGAAGAAAATAAGCGTAGTGATAAAAAGATAACATATAAATATGTAGCTAAAAACCAAGAAGGTAAAACTGTTACCGGATACTTTGATGCTTATTCAAAGATTGATGTTCATTCCTTCTTATTAGCTGAAGGGGATGAAGTATATAGTATTACTACTTCTAAATTCATCCAGCTTATGTCTTCATTAAAAAGAAATAAGAATTACCGAATTAGTTTTAAAGATCTAGCTTTTATCTTAACTCAATTATCTACTTATATTAAAGCTGGTATCCCCTTAGTTGATTCCTTAAAGATAATTTCTCGCCAAACTAAACATGCTCAAAGAAAAAGAGTATTTGATGCTGTTATATATGAAGTAGTTATGGGCGCTAATCTTAGTGAAGCTTTAGAAAGACAAGGGCAAGCTTTTCCTAAATTGTTAATTAATATGATTAGAACATCAGAAATGACTGGTCAATTATCAGAAGTATTAGATAATATGGCTGAATATTATGATTCTATCCATAAAACAAGAAGTCAGATGTTTACAGCTATGCTATATCCGATTGTTGTATTTGTAATGGCAGCTGGTGTTATTGTCTTTGTTATGATATATATTATTCCTCAATTTGTTGAGATGTTTAGAAATATGGAAACGGAAATACCACCTATTACGATGTTTGTTATTAACACCAGTGACTTCTTACAAACAAATATTATATATATTTTAATTGGATTAGTTATTATATTAATATTCTTTAGATTCTTATATACCTCGGTTAAAGCATTCCGATATATAATTCAATGGGTAATGATGCATATGCCAGTTATAGGTAAAATAATTATCTATAATGAAGTTACGATGTTTGCAAAGACTTTTGGATCTTTGATTATCCATAATGTCTTTATTACTGAAAGTATGGAAATATTGAGTAAGATTACTAATAATGAAATATATAAATTATTAGTATTTGATACTATTTCCAACTTAGGTCGTGGTGAAGAAATATCTAAAGCGTTTAAAAATCACTGGGCTTTTCCAATTATTGCCTATGAAATGCTAGTTACTGGTGAAAGAACTGGTGAAGTAGGTATTATGATGAATAAAGTAGGGGATTATTACGCTGAACAACATAAATTAGCTATTGGGCAAATAAAGAACTTTATTGAACCGGTAATGATTATTTTCTTAGCAGCTACTGTTGGAACCATTCTATTATCTATTATCGTGCCAATGTTCTCAATGTACCAACAATTTTAAAAAAAGGAGACTTATATATGAGTAGTATGTATTATATTGTTTCGTTCTTTGTCTTTGGTTTATTATTTGGATCATTCTTTAATGTGGTTGGTTATCGCCTTCCTCATAATGAATCGATTATTTTTCCCCCATCACATTGCCCTAAATGTAAGAGAAGATTATCGGCATTAGAGCTGATTCCTGTCTTTTCATATATTTTCTTATTTGGTAGATGTAAGGATTGTAAAGAAACGATATCTCTTAGATATCCTATATTTGAAATATTAACCGGTATATTATTTGCTGCTTCTTATATGGTCTTTGGTTTATCAGTTGAAACTATCATATCTTTAACTTTTGTTTCAGCACTAATAATAATTATAATAAGTGATTTACATGCTATGACTATTCCTGATGAAATTATTATAATTGGATCAGCAGCTATTCTTATTGAAAAAATAATATTTTATGGTTATGATGTAGCATTAACAGCTTTAGGTAATGGTTTATTAGCATTATTATTGATGCTTTTAATAAAATTATTAGGGGATGTTATGTTTAAACGAGAATCATTGGGTGGCGGTGATATTAAATTAATGTTCTTAATTGGTACTATCTTAGAAATAAAGTTAAGTATTATAGTTATAATTGTTGGTGCTTTTATTACTTTACCATATGCTTTATTTGTATTATTCTATCGTAAAACTCATATAGTATCATTCGGCCCCTTTTTAAGTCTAGCAGGTATTATTTTATATCTAACTAAATGGAATTTCTACGATATATTTAATTATTTTATAACATATTAAAAGATGTACTATTGTACATCTTTTTTTATAATTGAATCTTAGGTATTTCGCTACTATTAGGGGTCTTATTACGAATACTATCACCAATAGCTTCGTGTAAATTATCTTTATTTAATCTAGCTGCTTGCTCATCAGCTGTCTCTTCATCAAATTCAATTAATTTTAATATTTCCTCCAAGGTAGTTAACCCATTAATTACTTTATGCAAACCATCTTGAAGAAGAGTAGTAACATCTCCTGTATATACTAATTCGCGTAGATCTTCTTTTCTAATACCTTCAGATATAGAATCTCTAATATCTTGATTAATCTTTAATACTTCGTGAATAGCAATACGTCCTTTATAACCATTACCACATTCTTCACAACTGCCAGCTGCTGGTATAGCATTAATATTTACTCCTAGAACAGTTCTAAAGATATTTCGTTCATATTCATTAGGGGCTCTTAATTTCTTACATTTATCACATAATTTACGAGCTAGTTTTTGTGATACAATACCTGTTAAAGCACTAGCTAATAGGTATCTTTCTACTTCCATATCTAATAGACGTTCAATAGTATTTAAAGCATTATTAGTATGTAAGGTAGATAATACTAAGTGGCCAGTAATCGAAGCTCTAACGGCAATTTTAGCTGTCTCTGTATCACGAACTTCACCGATCATGATAATATCTGGGTCTTGACGAAGAATAGAACGTAGACAGTTAGCAA
>JBJKSD010000027.1:0-21865 GCA_046704245.1 Bacilli bacterium | reverse complement strand
CCCGTACGGGATTTGAACCCATGTATGCATGCGTGAAAGGCATGTGTGTTAAACCACTTCACCAACGGGCCATAATAATTATGGCGCCCCCACTAGGACTCGAACCTAGGACCCTTAGATTAACAGTCAAATGCTCTAACCAACTGAGCTATGGAGGCATAATGGGGATTAAATCCCCATTTATTATATATTTAAACTCTCTTAATAAATTGTTTTGCTACTTCAATAGGTTCATTAGTAACAATTCCCATATTATTATCATAGCGTTCACTAATAGTCTTTACTGCTGTAGGATTATTAGGTGTCCAAGTATATAGTTGCATAGCACTATTATGTTCTTGTAATTGGCTAATAAAACCTGGACATAAACGTAAAAAATGATGTTCAATATTAATAAAATTAATACCATTTCTATTAATTAATGAACTAACACCTGGTATTGGACATAATAATAAATAACCTAGTTCTAATTGTTCATCTAATTCTCTTAATTGATTCATTTGAGTGAATTTAAAACTTTGGTAACTTACATTTTTCATACCTTGTAACATATCTTTAAGTTTCTTTAATTGTTCTTTAGTCCATTGACCTTTAGTCTCAACTATAAACTTTTTGTCACTAGGAAAATCTTGGGCTACTTCTTCTAAAGTAGGAATCTTTTCACTTACTGTACCCTTATATGTATATTTTTTTATCTCTTCTAAAGTTAAACAATCTACTTTAAAAGGTACACCACATGTCAATCTTAAACTTAAATCATGAGAAAGTATTATATGTTCATCTAAGGTAGTTCTGACATCGATTTCAACACCATCTACTTCATTACGTTTAGCCGCCAAATCGATAGCCGATTTACAATTCTCAGGAAAGATACTATGGTTCATACCGAGTTTACCTCTATGGGCAATAATAATTGGTTTTTCCATTTAACATAACCTCCTGAATTTTACAATAAAATGGTGGGCCTGAATGGACTTGAACCATCGACCTCACGCTTATCAGGCGTGCGCTCTAACCAGCTGAGCTACAGGCCCATTTCATGTGTGTTTATATTTTACAACAATTAACCTATATTTGCAAGATATAGAACAAAAATATGCCCTTTTTTTGTTTACACTTAATGTAGTCTTTAGGACATATCTATTATATAAAAAGATATTAAATTAATCAATATTTTATTATTCTAATTTATCAAATATTTTTAAACTCTTAATAATATCCCAATACATTTTAAATCTAGATGATAATCCTTTACCTAATCCTAGTTTTTCTTCTTTAGTAATATGAGTAAGATTACGTAATTTAACCTTTACATATGGTATATTATTCTTCTTTACATATTTGGTTAAAGCCATTTCTACCCCATAACGAGATACATCAACATCAGTTATATTATTAAATAAATCTCTTCTAATAGCTCTTTGACCTGATAAGAAAGGTGTTACTATTTGGGCTAGATCAGTTCTAACGCGACCACTGACAAATACTCCTAATGACATATCAGCTGAACCATCTAAAACTGGTTTAATTAAATCATTAACATGATTTTTATTTAAACCAATTAAATCAGCATCTAAAAAGATAATAATATCTTCCATGCAACTATTGACGCCTCTACTCATAGCGCCACCTTTACCAATATTCTTTTTTAATTCAATTACTTCAACATCACATTGTCTAGCAATATTAGCCGTATCATCAGTAGAACCATCACTTACTACTACTACCCGATCTACTAAATCACTACTTTTGGCGACTTCAATAACATTTTTAATAGTTTGTCCTTCATTTAACGCAGGAATTATTGCCACTACTGACATAATACCACCTCTATTCTTCTATTGTTAATATGCCTTAAATAATTATTCTTAAACGCGCTATTAACATTATATCATTTATTCGTTTAATTACAATAAAAAGTAAAGATTAGAACTAATCTTTACTTAATACTTCTTTGATTATTTTTCTTATTTCTTTGATTCTTTTTTGTTCAAATGCTGGATGATCCATAAACCATTTTATATTGACTGGTGATGGATGTGGTAATACTAAAGCTTTTTTATTATTATAGACATTATCTTTAAAAACTAACTTTTCAAATGATTCATGAGGAAAGAAAAACTTAGCAGCTTTACTACCTACAATAACATATAAATGACACTTAACTAACGCTAATTCTTGTTTTAACCATAATTCACTACATATCTTAGGTGGTGGATTATCTTTACCACCCTTATTCTTACCAGGATAACAATGACCTACTGAAGTAATATAAAAATTATCTGGATTATAGAATTCATCATCAGTTATCTCATACCATTCATATTTTAATTTACGGCCACTAGCATCATTAAAAAACTTTTGAGTTTCATGAACTCTTTTAGATGGAGCTTGTGATATATGCATAATCTTTGTAATAGGATTACTAGAAGTAACTGGCCTAGGAGTAAAACCAAATAATGGTTCACATCTACGACACTCGGTTATCTTCTTTCTAAGTTCTTTAAACTCCATAATATCACCCACTATATTATTTATGCCCAAGTGTTTTTATTTTTATAAATGCTTTAGAATCTCTTTTCCATTCTTTATATTCATCAGGCATACATGCACTACAAGGGCGAAACCCAGCTTTAATAGCAGTAATCTCATCTTTAAAGAAAACTCTTTGTTTAACATAATAACCCATAGCTATATAACGAAGGGCTACAGAACAATCCATTCGACCATTTATTCGATTACCTTTATGTCCTCCAAAAATACCCTTCTCTTCACTTAAATATTCATTACCATGTTCATCTAATAATTTATACATCTTTTTATCCATAATTACCTCTTTATTTATTATAATGGTTAATTAATAGAATTGTCAAAAGATAACAAAAAAGGTATAATAAAGGCGGAGGATAGCGATGAAGAAGTATTATATATTATTGATATTAATTATTATAGTTATAGGATTATATTTTATCTTAGATAAAGATAATCAAATTAAAAAAGAAGTAAAGGATATTGATAAATTTATTATCTATAATCCCTTTGATTTAGATCAAGTAGCTACTATATCTAAATTTAGAAGTTGTGCTGGTCATGTCTATATGGGATTAGGAGTAGAAGGTATAGAACCTCCTAGTTCAATGAAACATTATATTCAAGTTAAAGAACAATATCAAAATGGCAAAATGAAATTATATGCCCCTTTTGATGGTACTATTAAAGATATCTATAGTGAAGGTATTGATTATCAGTTAATATTAGTACCTGATAATAATAGTGATTGGGAATTTAGGTATTTTCATGTTAATAAGGGTAATATAAAGATTGGTGATAAGTTTAAAGCTGGTGATTTATTATGTTATGCTAGTGGTATAGGTACTGATGTAGCAATATATGGAACCAATGATAAACCAGTAACTGATTCATTCTTCTATTATTTAACTGATGATATATATCAAGCATATGTTAATAAAGGTATTACTTTAAATAATATTATTGTTAGTAAAGAAGAGCGATTAAAAGAACCATGTATTTGTGCTGATGATAAAAAAGAATGTACTTTTAAATGGAGAGAAAATGGCGATTGGGTTGATTTAAAATAATAAGCATAGAATAGAGAAAGGAGGAATAAAGATGTCTAAATGTTTATATAAATATTTAGGTATTATAATATTTGGTTTTATTCTATTAAATATTACTTTTATTATGGCTTTTCTATTTCAAACAATCTTTAGAGGTATCTTAGATTTATTTTTAGAATATAATGATTATACTTGGTTACCATTTATTACTCATGGTTTATTTATGGTATTAATTATTTATCTATCATGGTTAATATTTAAAGCTAAATTATCTACTTATTATAAAGCTATATATATGGTCGTACCGACAGCTGTTATCTTTATTACTGTTAGTATCTTATGTTATCCAATAGTATGGTTAGGATACTTAATTAATAGTATCTTAGGTATTAGTGTCTTAATTTATTTTTATAAGACTAAACAACCATGGTTATATTATTATGCAGTCATATTAATGGGCTTAGTATTATTAATATTTACTCTATTAGGGGGAAAAATATAAAAGATAGAATATATATTCTATCTTTTTTAATTACTTACTTGATGTTTAATAGGAGGCGTTTTAGTGGTTATTTTATCAAAGAAATAACCTTTATCTTTAGCATATTTAATTATATTTTTTAAAGCTGGTATTATCTTCTCATTATAATCCCAATCATGCATTAACACTATATAAGTAGATTTATCATCTAGTTCTCTAATAACATTACGATAGACACTATTACTAGATATCCAATAAGTATCTCCAGAACCTATATTCCAATCAAAGTAATAAAAGCCTCTTTTTTCTACTTCTTTAGTTAATTTAGTCATAATACCAGGACTATAACGGCTAACAGTATTAGATGAACCACCAATAAATCTAATTATTTTACTATCAACACCAGTTACTTCTTTTACTTTATCATGAATTAAAGTTAAATCAGTAAAGAAAGCATTAACTGATCGATAATTATTATAATAATCATGTTTATAGGCATGTAATCCAATAGCATGACCTTCTTTAACCGTTCTTTTCATTACTTTATCATATTTATCTGACCAATTTAAAACAAAGAAAGTAGCTTTAATTTTCTCTTTTTTTAATAGATCTAATAATTCAGTAGTAAAGGAACTAGGTCCATCATCAAATGTTAAATAGATAGTACTATCTCTTACTGGAGGATCATCAATAATCGTAATTACTCTATTTATTTTAGAGACAAAGAAAGCATTTTGGACTAAATAAGTAACTATATAAGTACCTATCTTATTAGTATCTACTTCTCCTTTTATTTCTATTTGATTACTAATATCTTTATCAAAATATTTAGCTTTAGCACCTAATTCAACATATTGATCATTAATAGTTAAAGTAATATGTTTATTACCTACTAATACCATTTTAGGTTTTAATATTATATATATAATAAACATTAAAGATATAGAAATAATAATAGAAGATATTAAAATATAATTATTCTTTTTCATATGCGTCAACCTAATATAATTATATTAGGGGAATTATATTTAATAACTTAAAATTTAGGGATATTAAAAAGATTACAATATTTGTAATCTTTTTATTTTAAAAATGTATTTATTTCAGCTTTTAAGCTATCACTATTCACTGTTTGTATATAAGAGGCAAGAATCTCTCTCACATCTTTTCTCTCATTATTTGTAAGCATTTGATTATCCCCATTTAATTTTTCAATAAATTTTGTAATAAATTCCTGATTATCTATTTCCACAATTTTTTCAAAATAATTTTTTAATAGTAACCTTTTAGCCT
Organism: Bacilli bacterium; assembly: GCA_046704245.1. Lineage (GTDB taxonomy): Bacteria > Bacillota_I > Bacilli_A > RF39 > UBA660 > UBA660. The sequence continues at coordinate 16,513 of JBJKSD010000027.1, read as the reverse complement.
TACCATGAAATCCGTATATTATAAAATAAAATATGTTCATTAAATTTATATCACTTAATCCAATCATTGAAGAAATAAATTCATCAAAAATATTTTTTAACTTCTCTTGAGGTAAAAATGAAATAATTTCAAAGAAAAATAAAATTTGTTCTTTATTATATTCTGGTTTTTTCATAAGTGAAGATAGAATTACTCTACCATCATTTTCATCTTTATTCCTTAAATATTTTAAAATTACTCGCTTTGCAGTATTCTTGTTAAAATATTTACTCATATGATTATATAAAACAATTTTTTTAATTAAAATATTTAAATTGGAAATTATATTATATTTTTTTTCAATTAATATTAAAATTTTATTAATATTATGGCTTAAATCAATTTTTTCAACAAAAAACCACTCAAATATATCTAAAATTTCTGACGATTTATGCTTTTCTATTATTGATTCTACTAATTCAAAAGCTATTTGATAATTTTCAGCATTAATTATTCCATTCAAATTCGTTGATATTTTTTTAATTGTTTCAATATCTAATGAATCTTTAAACATCAAAATAACTTTTATTGTTGTGTTAAATTCAATTGGTAAAGAAATTTCTAATAATTTATTAATAAATAAAGATGCGTTTTCAATATATAAAATTTTCCTAATAACTATTATTATATTTGATAGTTCTATTATTATCTTACCATTTGGCTCAATTTGAGGGATTAAATTTTCAACAACAAATTTGTTAAATGCTTCTTTCATCTTTTCATTTTTTATATCAATTATATTTTTAACACTTTGATGAACTCTATTAAAAATATATTCTTGCTCTTTTATATGCGAAATGTAATTTTTTAAATTACTAATATATGTTAAAATGTTTTCGTTATTTATATTTTGTTTTAATTTGAGTATTAAAGAATCATATGTCTCTACTTTCAAACTTTTAATTAAAATATTATCTATTGTTTTCGGTATTAAAAATATTTCTTCATCAGTTAAATTTTTTATTAATGGTGTTATATTAATATTTAATATAAGGAGTTTGTCAAACGCCATAATAAAATAATCTTTTTCTTCTTCAATAATGTTTAAATCTAATTTTTGAATTATCGTTACAATATCATTACTAATTCCTGCATATTCATCATAAGTTGCAATATTTCTTAATATAGTATATTTTTCATTTTCTTTTAATCTATTTATATGTTTTATAATAATTGAATTAGCATAAGAAAGTAGTTCTTTCTTTTCATAAAATCTTATTATTAGGTGTAACAATCTATCAAATATTAATGGTTCTGAATAAAATAAACTAAAACATTTTTCAAACCATACTTTTACTTCTAGACTATCAGGATTTTCAATAATATATTGGCAGGTTTTATCTAAAAAGTCAAAATCGATATAGTCCGTAATAATATTCTCCTTTGAGATTTCTGGAATACTATTTATTACCTCATCTAATTGGAAAGTTTTTTCATCAAAAATCTTACTAATTAAAATTTTTTTTATGTATATTTTCAGACTTTTACTAATATTATCGTTTGATTGTAATATTTTACTTATCATCGGTAAAAATTCTTTTTTTGTTCTTTCTAAATCTAAAAAATATAAATTCATATGTTTTTCTAGTAAATTCTCACTACTGTTTTTTAAACTGGAATTTATATGAACCTGAAAAATTGAATCAAAAGATAATTGTAAACAATCCTCAAAAGTATAATTTAATTTAAAAAGTTCATCTGTCTTTCTAGAAATAAGATTATATAAGTTTTCTGAAATGAAATTAAGTTGGTCTATAATTTTATACATTACAAATAAAACTTTTGCTAAATTTGTTGATTCACTTTCTTCTAAGATACATATAAATAGATCTTCATTAATATTTTTATATTCCTCTAATATCCTTTTTACAGTAATATCATTCCCACTTTCAACTGCATTTGTTATACGCTCACTAACTTCCGAACTATACTTTATACTATATTCATCTTGATTCAAAAATAAGTATGCAGAAATTCTTCTACTAGAAACAGTGGTTGTATCCTTTAAAAAATTAATAAGTGGTTCATATTCTTTTTTTATATATCCTTTTCTGTCTTCATCTGATTTTTCAAAAAAACGCTTTAGCCCTATCTGTAAAGAATTATACTCTTTGGGATAGTAATGAGCTTCTAGGGCTTCTTCAATCAATCCTGAATTAATAAATAAAGCATCATAAAACTCATTAAAATCGGCCTGTAAAACCGAAACCTTAGCTAAAATTTTTAATCCCTCAAGGTCTAACAAATCATTTTCTACACTCTGCGCTTCTGTTCGTTTTTTCATTGTTATTAGATTATTTGCAAAAATATTTATTATTTTTTTTATTTGCCTTGGAGTATAAATACTATTATGTATTAAAATATCTTTCATAAGTATTCTAAAATTATCTTCCCCACACATTTTAACTAATCCTGACACAGAATCTAGAGCCATTTCAAGAGCATATTTTTTTAAATTTCTGGGTAATATTGGAGGAAGATATACTTTAAATTGAAATAATTTATCTAATATTAATTCACTTTTAATTATTCTTTCTTCCTCAGACAATCCCGAAGCTCTTCTATCTAACGCTTCCTTAATTATGCTATCATCGAATGGGACTATAAAAATAAAATTTTTTAAGTCCATAAAAGTTTTTATTGCATCCAAAGCCTGACGAATACTTTCCATACTAAGCCTATCTATATCATCTAATATAACAACTATTGGTTTATTTTTATTTTGTCGTGACATATTATCAAAATGTTTTTTAAGCAAAGTTTCATAATCATCAGATGTTTCAAGAATATTTACTGAAATCATCCCTCGCTGCATTTTATCAATAATAACTATAAAAATACTAAATAAGGTTGGAATTGTAAGTGTTAAATATAAAGAATGGATATATCCTGATATTGCTGTAAATATATAATGCGGAACATCTTTCCATCTAAAAATAAAACTACTATTTAAAAATACATTATCTATAAAAGCAGGTATTAAATATAAAGCTATCGAAAAAAGAATTATTGTAATTAATTCACATTTCCATTTGCGAATAATAGTCTTTAATTTTCCCTTTTTATTAGAACTCTCAAAAATTTGAAAGAAAAAATCTTTTACCATATCAAAAGTAGTGTTTTTTCTTTTTGTTAGGCCTTCGTGAACTCTTTTTAAAAATACTTTTCGTATTGCTTCTTTTTCATATTTCCAAGCACTTATTTCTATGATGTGGAATTTATTATTAATTTTAGGTTTTATAAAATTAATTAATGTTGTTTTTCCTATTCCCCATTTTCCAATAATTGCAATATTATATGGAGGGGTAAAATTTCCTTTACAAATTATATCAATTATATTTTCAGATTGATCTTTGTACCTAAAAAAATCCTTATCAATATTTGAAAATGCCTCGTCTTTAATATAAAAATCATCTAATTGTTTTATATTATTCTTTTTTTTCACTACTTTTACCTCCAAAAACATTTTAAAAATAATGCACATTTTTTTCTTGTTTTAAAATGATTAGAATCACCCTATATCGTTTTAATATAAGATGTTAATTTATTTTTGCCTCATTACTTTATCTACTGCCCAGATTATAATAAAAGTTAAAAGTAAAGATATTATTTTTATACCAGGATCATCAAAAATATTTAGTGCTGTTATCGAAAAAGCTCCTAAAGATATGATAATTGCCATTTTATTTAATTTAAACTGTTTAATATCTTCAAGTATATCTTCAAGATATAAAACTCCTTCAAAACTTATTCTATACTCATTTTTGCCGCTTTTAATTAACATTAATTTCTTATTTAAAATATATATAATATCATAGATCATATGTTTAGGCTTATTAGTTTGTTGAGAAAGTTCTGTTGCAGAAAAAAATTTTTCCGGATTATTAATATATTGTTCTTGTAAAAATGATAAAACTTCAAGTAAATCTTTCTTAATATTAATCTCATGTGTAGAATTATCTTTTCTTTTTTCTAAATTTTTAAAATTTAATTTTAATCTACTCCCTTTTATAAAACATCTCACTCTTTTCTACTATAATTCTTAAAAAAATAGTACAAAAATTATGTACTACTTACTTGCAACTAAATTATAGCATATTTCTATTAATTTCGATACATTTTATATTAATTATTTTAAATTAAAGATTACAATCTCTTGTAATCTTTTAATCTTCTAATATGGTGCCCCGTATAGAATCCGAACCTATGACCAACTAATTAAGAATTTTAAAAGCTATGATTTGCATTATTTTATTATAAAGCATTATGTTTATTAAGAAATGCTAATTTTATTTTATATTTTTTCTGATGCGGCACTTTTCCCCTATATATTTCCCATTTCTAAAATATTTTATCAATTAAAATCCAGTTTTCTGATTCCATTCTTTCAGTATATTTTGTATTACATAAATACAATCGATTATTCTTATCATATTCTCTTAAAAATGCCCATTTTAATCCATATAAATTACAATAACGTTTTAATGCCTCAAATTTATTTTCAACCTTTATATCTATATTTTTTGAACGACCCGAAGAATCTTCTCCTCCCTTGGTTTCTATAATCCATATATTATTATTTTTATCACATATAATATAATCTGGATAAAAACTCCAATTTTTGTTTACAGCATCCTTATATATTATTGAAAAATATTCTTGGGATAATTCTCCGTTTTTATAATACCATTTTATTGAGTTATTATTTTCAATATAAAATTCAAACATTTTTTCACTATTTGATTTTTGAGAACTTGATGGATATGAACTATAGACATTTTTTTTCATTATTGTAGTATCTCGCATTTCTGGATCATATCGTACAATCCCCATTTCTGGAAATTTAAATTTTTCTTCACGTATTTCGTTAAATTTGAATTGTAATTGAACTGATTTTTGTGATACAGCTTCTAAAAAATCATATTTTAATAATTCCGTATTGTTTATTATAAATGTATAAAAATCTATTAAAGATAAATTTAAAAACTTTTTATCAAATAAAGTCCTTTTTAAAAATAACCTTTCTAATATAGCTCTTGTTTTATCGTAGCGCATACCAATTTTAGTGCTAATAATACCTATTGAATGCCTTAAATCAATACCGTTTTTATGTGTATTAACAATTGAAGAAACTTTAATTCGATTTGCTTTTCCTAATTCTTCTGAATCAAGCTGGACAATCTTATCCTGTAAAATTTTATTATTTAAAACATTACCAAAAATATAGCCATTATTCTCTAAAACAGTTTGGTTTTGTTTTTTATTTGCAGAAAGTTTGTATTTTTCAATGAAATATTTATATATAACTTGAAATGCCTCTCTATCACCAAAACCATCGTTTTGATTATTTTTATATTCTTTAATTAAAGAAAAATCCTTAAATTCTTTTCTTAAAAAGACTAATTTTACATCATATGCATTTTTCCCCAATTCTTGCTTTACAGTTTCACTATATTTATTGTCAAAAGTATATAGGTAACAATTATCCAATAATATATTATCATAATGCTTTCCTTGAGGCATTCTTCTTATTCTACCAATAGTTTGGGTTTCAAAATCTTCATTCATATTATCTCTAAGCTTTACAAGAACTTTAGCCCTTGGGCAATCCCAACCAGTTGATATTGCTTGTTTCATAATCAAGATAATTGGCTCAGCTTCATTGTCTTCTATATTTTCAATATTTTCTTTTCCTTTCGGATCTGCTAACCACTTTGCTAATGTTTTATTTTTATATGAATATCCTTTTTCTTCCAATATGTTCTCTATTTTTTTTAAAAAATCAGCTGAATTATTTGGTATTTGAATAATTATCAGTGGATTAATAGAAATATCTTTTGATATATATTCTTTTCTTATTGTTTTTTGTTTGTTAATTGCCAAATCTAATAAATATGAATGTTCATCTTTTAATATAACATTATTCTCTACACCTTCATTTATATATAAAGCTTTTGTAATTAAACCTTCATTAATTACATCCAATTCATTAATTTCTATATATTCCGCTTCTTTATTCTTTTTAGTAGTTGCTGAAACTCGTATAATATAATCTGCCTTTATATATTGAATAATTGCATCAGCTTTTATTGTTTTATTTAAATGTTCTTCATCGATAATAATAATAAATTTAAAACCAAGATTATGAGCTTCATCAATTCTATCAAATAAATTTTTTCTTTCAGCTTCCTTAATGGCATTATTACCTTTTTTAGTTATTGTTTCCCAGTTTATAAAAGCTATATCTTTAGCCTCGAAACCATGTAATAAAACTTCTGAAATATCCTTTGTATTTAATTTCGGAGTATATTTCATCATTTTCTTTCGACTTTGTTCTTCCAAATCCCCTTTACCAGGAGTAAGCCAAATAAATATTGTTTGCTCATCATCCATTAAATATTCTTCAATATAATTAATTAATATTATTGTTTTTCCACTACCAGTTGGAGCCTGAACTAATATTTCTTTTTTTAAACCAACTGAAGTTGCATCTAATAAATTATTTACACAATCTATTTGAAAATTTTTTAATGTTATTCCTACCATATTACTCTACCTCCATTATTTCCTTTGAAAAGTAATATTCAGGAATATTATATACCTCAATATTATTATTTTCAAAAATTTCTTCTTGCCTCTTAGTTAGTAATACATCAGAGGAAATATATAACTTTTCACATTTTCTAATAGCTCCATTATTATCACTAAATTCATCAACTAATTTTTCTGTAAGTAATACTTTTATGGTTCCATCGGTAATATTTATTCCGTTTTCTAATTGAATTAAACTTTTAATATTCTTTAATAAATTTTCTCGCAAATTTTCCTTATCATTATTCTTTTTAGGAATAAATGCTGTTTTGTAATATTTTAAATTTGATTTGGTTATTGCTTTAATTCTTTGATATGTAACTTCTTCACAAATATTATTTTCATTATTGGTACATAAAATATATTTTCTATTACCATTATCTTCGCTGTTCATTAATTCTACTGCATGTCCCGTTGTCCCTGAACCGGCAAAATAATCTAATACTATTGCATTCTTTCTATTCCCTATTATAGCGTATAAACAATCATAAACATTATATAAAGATTTAGGAAAATCAAAGTTATTATTTTTAACGAGATTATTTAATATTTTTTTCCCATATTCATTAGCATCATATTTTGAATCAACCCAAACAGTTTTATAACTTCCAAAATTTTTGCCAATTAATATTTCAACATTATTATTTTTTGTGTTTACCTTAAGTAAATCTTTTATTTTTTCAACACTTTGCCGAGCATATCGCCATTTTCTTTCAACGCCTTGTTTGTCAATAGGATAAACATATATTTTATCATCTATATATTCTATTTGTTGTGGATGAATAGTATTCTTTACCACATCACCAAACCCAATTATTTTAGAATTTTTGACTATAATAGGATAAAAACAATTTTTTGCGCTTGTTCTCAAGCTTTCCCCACCATTATCTCTCAAATTTCTCCAATCAATATCTGTATCATCAATTTTTCTATCACCTATTATTTTCTTACCTTTTTTAAATACAAAATACGCATATTCATGTGTGTAAGAAAAATTTTTCCCTTGAACTCCTCTAGGATTGTGAACAATAGTTATACAATGAATTTCGTAACTTTGGCCAAAAATTTCATCTAGTAAGAGCCCTAGGGTAGATAATTCGTTTTCGTCAATTGCACATATAAGTGCTCCATCCTCTTTTAATAATTTTTTTGCTCTTATTAATCTTATATTCATCATACTAATCCATTTACTATGTGAAAAAACATCATTTGAGTCTATATAATCATTATTATATTTCCATGTTTTTGCTCCAGTATTATATGGGGGATCAATATAAATCAAATCAATCCTACCTTTATGGGTTTTTTCTAAAAGGTATAGGCTATGTAAGTTATCTCCTTCTAGAAGAAAATTAAATTTATCATTTTCGTTATTTATAATTTCAAAATTCTTTTTTTCTATAAATATAGGTATCTTAGTTTCTAATTCTTTATCAACATTTTCTTGATGCTCTTCCCATACTAAACCATATTTTTTCTTTGTTAATTCATACTCAATTAAAGATAGATTTTTTAAAAGTTCTTCATTATTATTGACGTAATTTTTTATTTGTTTAATACAGTCTAGCATTTTATCTCTTTTAATTTTAGATAAATTAGTAACCATAACAGATACCTCACTTCTAATTTATTATAACATTTTTTAAATATTTATTTAAGAGTAAATTATCCAAAGAATAAAAATTATTTATATATACTCTTAACCACCAAAAAAAGATTGTGATTTATCACAATCTTTTAATCTCCTAATTGGTGTCCCGTATAGGATTCGAACCTATGACCCACTGATTAAGAGTCAGTTGCTCTACCAGCTGAGCTAACGAGACATGTTGTTATAATCTAAAAGCTTCTGGTAAGAGTTCTTTTAGAGTCTTTACGATATATTCTTTATTTTTATTAGCTAAGATGATGGTAGCATCATCTTTCATAAATTCAGCCATTACTTGTAAACATGATCCACAAGGTTTAGCGTATTCTTCATCATTAGTTATTACAGCTATTGCTTTAATTTCTTTTTCTCCTTCAGATATAGCTTTAAAGATAGCTACTCTTTCGGCACATATAGTTAATCCATATGAAGCATTTTCGATATTACATCCAGTATAGATATTATTATCTTTAGTTAATATAGCTGCTCCTACTTGATAATGAGAATAAGGAGTATAAGCATACTTAGAAGCTTCTAAGGCTTTTTCTATTAAATTCATATCCATAATAATCACCTCTAGTATAAACAATATATGGTGGATGATGTAGGATTCGAACCTACGACCTCTACTACGTCAAAGTAGCACTCTAACCAACTGAGCTAATCATCCAAAGATATATATATTTTATAACAGCTATATATTTTTTTCAAGTTAAATTTACTTTTATACTACTCAAATAATACAGGATCCTAAAACATTTCACTCTCTGCAATGGGAGTTTTTTGTGTTTTATACTACTCAAATAATACAGGATCCTAAAACGTTATTACAGCTGTAATAAACGATTGGTTTGTTTTATACTACTCAAATAATACAGGATCCTAAAACTGTCACACCATGTAGTTTGGTTAAATCTGAGTTTTATACTACTCAAATAATACAGGATCCTAAAACACTTTAAATTTTATATCTTCTTCTGGTGTTGTTTTATACTACTCAAATAATACAGGATCCTAAAACTATGGGACAAGACCAATAGTAGTAGTTAAAGTTTTATACTACTCAAATAATACAGGATCCTAAAACAGAAAAGAATTAGGTTATGCAGATTTAATGTTTTATACTACTCAAATAATACAGGATCCTAAAACAAACCTGATACAGTATAAGGTTTGTAGTATGTTTTATACTACTCAAATAATACAGGATCCTAAAACTATGAATTGCCACATATTACGCATTTACCTGTTTTATACTACTCAAAAAATACAGGATCCTAAAACGGATATGGGAACAGGACATATACTTTAAATGTTTTATACTACTCAAATAATACAGGATCCTAAAACAGATTTGATAGTATATAAAAGTAAATCAGCGTTTTATACTACTCAAATAATACAGGATCCTAAAACGTAAAATTAGTTGGAATTTCCACTGGTATTGTTTTATACTACTCAAATAATACAGGATCCTAAAACATTTAGTAGTGTTTTTGATATGAAAAATATGTTTTATACTACTCAAATAATACAGGATCCTAAAACAGTATTAATGCTAGTGATAATATTATTATTGTTTTATACTACTCAAATAATACAGGATCCTAAAACGGCGGTGGTATAGATGATAACTTTTACTTTGTTTTATACTACTCAAATAATACAGGATCCTAAAACTGGGAGGCAATTCAAAGATATAGAATAACAGTTTTATACTACTCAAATAATACAGGATCCTAAAACACTTCACTTGAACCATCTAATAAAGATTGTGTTTTATACTACTCAAATAATACAGGATCCTAAAACACATAACTAAAATCACTTTTTATTTGTCTCGTTTTATACTACTCAAATAATACAGGATCCTAAAACTAACCAAATACTAAATTGCATATTAGTAAGGTTTTATACTACTCAAATAATACAGGATCCTAAAACCAATCTTTTCTTTTTCTACCAAAACACCAGTTTTATACTACTCAAATAATACAGGATCCTAAAACCTGGTAATTGTAATTTATTAGTTATTTTCAGTTTTATACTACTCAAATAATACAGGATCCTAAAACATATAGACAAATTAAGGATAAGGGACTAAAGTTTTATACTACTCAAATAATACAGGATCCTAAAACCTATAAATATTGTATCACAGTATTATAATTATTTAAAGCTGTCTAAAAAAGATTTAATAGTATTGTCAATTTGAATGCTATCATACTCTACTTTTTGTTTTAAACCATATAGTTTATTTAAAATAGCATTTATAATTAATATATTTTTATCATTTGATATAAAATTGTTGCAATGATAGTAATGCTTAAAATATGATTCAACAGAATGTTTAATTTGATTTTCTTGATAAACGGTTGGCCAATTTAATTTAATACTATTCATTAATAATTCATAATCTAAATTTATAATTTCATTAGTAAATAATATATTATATTTCATAATGTTTTGATTAAAAGATATATCAAAGATATAAACATTATCATTATTATTTACATTAATATTTATAAGATCAGAATTTATAAAAATAATAAATATTTTGTTAATATTATGAATTAATACATAATTTAACATTTTTTCAATTTTCTCATTTATTTTTTCTGTAGATATTAAAGGCTTAAATTGTGCAAAATTAGAGAATAATTTTATAATACTTGTATCAAAGGATAAGTGGGAATCAAAACAAAATTCTTTTTTTATAATATTTAATTTTTCTTCCAAATAATTACTAATTTCAACATTTAATTCAATATCAAAATTTTCAATAATTATATTACTATACTCGTATAATAAGTTACCTTTAGAGTATTTTAAATTATCCAATATTGATTGCACATCTAATAAATTTATTAATATAAAATCTTTTGATGTTATTTTTTTATTTCCTATTATTATATTAACTCCTTCATCTTTTTCAAATAAAACCTCTTCAAAGTATCTATAAAAATCTAATATCTGTTCTAAATTTCTATACAATAATCCATTATATTTGCTTATTAAAATTTCGTGTTCTTGATTATTTTTTTCAAGGCATAATTCAATCATCATTATCCTCCTTAAAAATGACTAACTCTTGGCCACCAACTATAGTTTCAAATCTATTTTTTTCACCTCTTAAATATACTAATTTTTGAAATTGCTTTTCAGTTAACTTAAATAAAATAATGCTACCCTTATTAGGGACTATGTGATTTAACTTATTATTCATTTGTTGATATGCTGTTTCATTATTTAAAACTTTTGTATAAACAGAATATTGTAATCTGTAAAAACCCAAACGCTTTAATCGTTTATGGAAAATAGAATATATTTTGTTTTCCTCTTTTTCTACCATTGGTAGGTCATATATTAATATTAATCTCATTTGCTTATAATAATTAATATATTTCATATTAATTTTGGGAAAATAATTTTATTTATATCCCCTGTCTCTAAAAAAAATATTAGATCCTGGATATAAAGAGAAATGCACAAGTATATCTTTTGTTCCATATTATTATATCTAACGCGATGGTTTATAATATCAACAAGCTGCTCCTTTAAACTAGCAGTAAAATACTCATTTTCAAAATTAATTAAAATATTATATACATAATAATCAACTATAGGTCTAAAAACTTCTATAAAATCATCAGCTAAATTATATAAATTATATTCACTTTTATGAAAAATTCCAATAGAAGGATTATAACCTAAGTTAACAATTTCTTGAGATATTTTCGATCTTATTATTTGGTAAATATAATTTAATGCAAAATTAGTCATATCATCGTTAAACCGTTTAAAATTGGATCCAAATAATTCTTTTAAATATGTTCTACTTGCTAATCCTTCTCTATTGGTTATATCTCCATTTTCAACCTTTTCATAATAACCCTCTAAAATATCAATTTTCTCTATTTTATTAAGTTTTTTTAAAGTTAAAATTTGTAATAATATCTTAGTTTTTATTATTTCCGTCCATAAATATGTTTTTGCTTCTTTCTGCCAATTTATTTGTTTAAAAATATTTTTAGGAGCTCGCGAATGATTATATAAAGTGTTTATACTTCCAACAGGCATATGTGATGAATTAGATAATATCATTGTTATTCCTTTTTCACAGATTTCTGTCATTAATTTTAAAGAAACACTGCATCGTGGATCTTCAATAATAATAGTGTGAATTTCATCTAAGTTAATCCAAAAATGTTCTTGTTCATAGTAAATGACAATATTATTTAAATCTAAATTAATTCTAGCTGCTCTATCTATTATTACTGTTCTAAAACTCATAAAAGAAAAAGGCACTAAATAAGTGCCTCTTTGGGTTCCTCATATAGAGTTATAATAGGAAACCCTGTATTATTTGAGTGGTATAAAACACCACAACTTAATTGTATATTAATAGGCCTTATATGTCAAGTTTTTAGATATATTTCCTAAAATATCAAATTTATATAGAGTAAACGCTTTATCATTTTTAGTAAAATATGAACCATTTTTCAAACAAATTTTATCAAGAGTTTTGTGAAAACTTGAATAATATCCAGAAATTTTTTGATTATTAGCTTTTATTATTTCTATATAATCACCCTTATATAAATCTATAAGATATTTTGCTTTCTTATCTCCAATATATAATTTATAGAGTTTTTGATAGAGCTCATTGTTTTCATTAATTTGCCCATTTTTTAAATTTACAGAAATTGAATAAATAGGTAAGAAAACAAATTTATTATTTTCCGAATCAACAAAAACTTTAGTACATACTTGAGATAAGTTATAAAAGGCTATTTTTGTGCTTTTTTTCATTTTTATATTCTTCTTATTTAATAAGTATGGATCAGTAATTTTAGTATAGTATCTTAATTTTTTTATTACTGGAGAATTATTTTTACTTGATGGTACACGAATACAATGTTTTAAGATGTCAAATTTTTCGTTATCTAAATTATATATATCTCTAGCATAATTTATAAAAGGATTCCCTTTTTCTTCTTTATATTTGTTATATATATCGCGAATATATTCAAATAATTTTTTGTTATTGTCATAACATAATAAAGTTATAGTATCATCATTTTCATCAATCAATTTTTCAAATTTTTTTCTATTAGTTAGATTGCTAAAATCATAGGTATATATATTAGTTATTTGCTCTATTTTATATGCTTCACCATTTTTTTCTATTATCTTATATATATCTGCATTAGCTAATTGACCCTGGGGATTCTTTAGAATTGGACATGATACTTTTATATTTTCTTCATTAATTTTTCTAATACTATCTATATTATCCTCAATTGAGACTTTTAATAATAATTCTATTTTATTCTCAATATTATATTTATTATTTTTCCAAAATTTTGAATTATTTTGAGAATCAATAATGAGATGGCCAATATCAGTAGCAGTTAAGGATGCAACAATAGCAGCATCAACTGCATGATGATATAATCCATCATTTCTATTCTTTTCAAGATTATATTTTCGCCTTAAATTACCAGTCAATTGACCTGGAGTTGACATAGTATTGACTCTAGTTTTATGTAAGAATCCTTCTAGGTAATAATTAAAAATATTGATTTGATCTATTAGTGCAGTAGTAGCATACGCAGTGTCTCTAAGGTTCCTACTAATAAATTTTATACTATATTTATCAATACTACCAATAAGAGTAAAGTTATTTATTTTTTTATCTGATATATCTAATCCTCTAATTCTTTTTTCAAATTCTTCAAATTCACCTTCTTTTTGGTTAAGATATTCGTATGGAGTATTATTACCTTTACCATTCTTTCCGCTATTACATTTATTACAAGCCAAAGTTTTATTGTCGTAAGAATTATCAAACGATTTAGATAGAGGTAATATATGTTCAACCTCAATCGAACCAGAGATAACTTCATTTAAATCAAGAGGCTCATTACAATATGCGCAATGGCCATTTAACTCATCATATAACATTACCTTTTCAATATTCTTTAAAGTGGCTTTTTCTTCGCCAAAATGTTCAATAATTTTCTCTTTTGCTTTTTTTCTTCTATCTTCATTAATTTTTTGGAATTTTTCTATTAATTTTTTCTTTTCGGCTCCGTTCATTTCTTTTGTTGATTCAATTGCTATACAATCAGGTAATCCACCTTTTTCGTTAATTATAGCATTAATTACTTTTACAGCCTGCCTCAATGTTTTTTTCACTTGTGGAGATGCAATTAGATCATCTATATATTTTGTCTCAATTAATGGTAGCCCTTCTTTTCTTAAACTATAATTTTTTTGAAAATAAATTCTTGCTTCTTTATCATAGTCTTCCTTTCTTCGAACTTGCATAAAATTCATTTCAAATCTTAACATATCATTAATTGCTCTTTTTAAAACACTTTCAGATAAAGAATGATATTTTAAATCACTATTTTTATTTTTCTTTATTTCACCTAATTTTTTATATTCCGTATCTGAGAACTTATAGTTTACTCTATTATCTCCAGTTATCATATTTTGAATTTCAATAATACCCGGCGCTATTGTTAAATAATAAATTATAACATTATATTGTTCAATATCTTCCATCCATTTTGTGCCCAAATTATCATTTTCAAAACTATTTTTAATATATCTATAATATTCAAAAGTAGAGAATTCTGCTTCGCCTTTTTTATTTTTTCTCATCCCTGAGATATTATCTAATGATGTATCAATAGTATCTTCAAAAAGTTTTTTTATACTAATCTTTTTTTGATCTAGGATATATACTTTTATAAATTCAAGGCCTGTATTATTTAATTTATATGTTTTTCGTTCCTCTCTTATATATTGTTTGTTTCCAATTTTACTAATATTCTCAAAATTAATATTAATAAAATCATTTAAAAAATTAAAATATTCAGCATAAAAATTAAATTTTGGAGCACATCTTTCAAATATATTTATTTCACATTTATTTATTAGATCTTCAAAAAGATATTTTTCATATTTTGGATTGTTCTTCTTTTCTTTTTTATATTTTTGTATATCTTCAATTGTTTTAAATCTACCATATGGTGTTAATTGATTGGCGTTTGGTCCACCTGGGCCTTCCCAGAATTTTCTTTTTCTTTTTAAAATTTCTATTATTTTATTAATAAATTCTTCGTTAATTTCTTTATAATATTTGCTTTGTACTTCTAGCATTTTTTTTATTTCTCTTATATTATCAGAATTTTTTACTATTTCATTTAAAGCTCTATATCTTCCTTCTTTTTTATAAAGAGAATAATAATATTCGCAGGGCAATAATTCACCTAAATTTATATAATTTACTTCCTCATTCTCAAACGGAATATAGCCTCTATGACTTACTAGAAAATAAATTATATTTGCAATATCTTGTTGGCTTATTTTTTCTTTAATTCCTTTATAACGCTTTTCAATTAATTTTTCATCAATGGTTCTTAAAGAAACAAAACCAATACTTTCTAGCTGTTTTTTTACATCTTTAATTCTATTATCTTCCCGTTTTAATCTTCGTCTAACATTTCTAACATTTCGTCTATCCTTCGCATCTCTACTCTGATTAAAAAATCTAACACCCGTCTTCTCTAACTCTTTTTTTTGTGAATTATAAATTGCCCATCCAACACTTGCAACCCCCAAATCTAAGCCAACAACATATTTTTCCATTTTTTACCTCCAATTAGTCCTATTATATTATTTTTTATATATAAATACAATATTAAATTAATTTTATAAAAAAAGCAGTATTTTATATACTGCTTAATTTTTATCTTACCTTATTTTTTATTCCTTTTATCCCTTTGATACCTGCATTACTTAGAATATTAGTATCAAATGAGAAGACCATTTTACCATACTTTTTATATTTTTTAATAGCTAAAGTAATTAATTGATCGATTAATTCAGTATATGATTTACCTGCTGGTTCCCATAGATAGAAAGATAATGATCCAGGTATAGTATTAATTTCATTAACATAGATCTTATTTTCTTTCTTATCAATTAAGAAATCAATACGACATACTCCTGCTGCATTTAAGACTTTAAATACTTCTTTAGCTAATTCTTTTACTTCTTCTCTTTGATCTTCATCAATTCTTGCTGGTATTATCCTATTAGCTGCTAACATACCTTTAGTTTGAGGTGTTTTACTATTACCTAAATATTTATCACGATAACTTAAGAATTCATCAGTACTCATTACTTCTTCTATTTCACTAGTTTCTTGATATTCATAGT
>JBJKSD010000026.1:0-37478 GCA_046704245.1 Bacilli bacterium | reverse complement strand
TATTAGTACTGTCATCTACATCTGACCAATCTTCTTTAACTTTATCTTTTACAGCTTTAATTTCTTTAATAGCAGTATCTTTTGCTTCATTAATTAATTCTAATCTAATTTCTTCTTTTTTCTCAGCTGTAATATTATTATCAACTCTAGGATCAGCATTTAACATTGTACGGACAGTATTATTATATTCATTACGATATGTATTTCTAATTTGTTTCTTTTCTTGAATCAATGCTTGTTTCTTTTCTTGGGTTTGATTTTTTATTTCAGTTCTAGCATCTTTAATAGCTTTAGCTATATCTTGAACAGAACTATCTACTAAATCAGCTACTGTTAAGTCGGAATTTAATGCTACAGCTTTATCTATTAATAGCATCTTTCCATAACTAATATCATATTCATCAGCTGCTGCTTTTCTTTCATCATTATCTTTTTCTAAAAGGACAAGAGCAGGAAGTTTATTATCTGATAAATATTTTTCGACTGAAGTACTAAGTTCTTCCTCCAATGTAGCTGTGTCAGTACCATCTTCGGTTGCAACACTAATAACTATAGCATTGTCAGAAGATAGTTCATCAATATAACCTACGTCGGCGGCACTATCAATAATAGTTTGAGTAGCGTCTTCAATAGTCATATTGGTTAGATTCAAGTCAGATAATAGAACATCAGCATCATCGTTTAATGGAATAGCTTCAACTACTCTATCTAATCTGTTAGTAGTTAATTGGATACTAGGATTTATATCAAGACCAACATATTTTACTGGTGTAAAATATAGGTAATATGCTCCATATCCAACTATTACTAGAAATACAACAAGCAATAATACTCCTAAATAGTTTCCCTTTTTCAATGTAGATCTTCCTTTCTATATATTTTATGGTTATATTATAACACAAATATATTAAAAAAGAACACTATTTATGGTTAGTGTTCTTCTTCATTGTAAAGTGAATTATTCTTCCTACTCGATATATGATATTAGTATTATTAATGATAGCAAAGGTTTTACCTAAGGCTTTACCAAAGACAGTTATCGATGCAATTATAGCACCTACTAATAAACTAATTAAAGTAATATCTAAATTATATATACTACTTAATTTAATAGCAATTACAGCTCCTGCTGCACCACTGATAATACCACTTACATCACCAACTACATCATTGCAAATATTAGCTACTTTATCAGCATTCTTTAATAAAAAAATAGCTTCTTTAGCTCCTCTATGTTTTCTCGATGCTTTAGCTGTAAATGGTGATATGTTACTAGAAGCAATAGCTACTCCAATAATATCAAATAAGATACCTATAGCAATAATAAATAATACTACTACTATAGCAATATATATATTTAAATTATTAATGACCGTATTAGATAATATTCCAAATACTATCGATAATATAAAAGTAATTAAAAATATAATATAAACCCAATGGTTGTTTTTACGTCTTTTCACTAATTCTTTTCTCCTTAAAAAATAAGAGCTATGGCAACATTATAGGTAAATCTTGCGGCTTAGGTCAAGTCGGTTTTCCCTGCTCTATACCATTCATTACTTCCTGGCGATTTCTCTTTAAATAGAACAACCATCTGTCTCCAAAATGATTACTTGATTACCACTGAGACCACACTTCAATCCCTATAATATTTCAATATGAGCAATCTAGAGGTTTTCCCTGACACATTAATTCCATCCTTATCCGCTTTTGCAAATATAATTTCAAAAGACAATAGGAAGTATTTCCTTAGCTACAGAAAACATTCCTGACTCTTTATCCGCTATATTCACTCACGGCAGAATCTGCTTATGCAATCTTATTGACTAGAACAAGGCAATTAACTACATGCCATTATAGTGTCACCTTAGTTCTATAATTCATACCTACACCCTAACCTGGGCGGAAAAAGCACAGATATGAAGCGCCCTTAGATTCTATGGGTAAATTTTTAGGCTTACCTTAAAATAGAATAATCTGACTAGAATATTGCGCCATATGCCCTATAATAATACCATAAATTAGTAAAAAAGTAAAGTTTTAATTAAACCTCTTATCACAAACTATACATAATTTTTATTGTTGCTTTCAATTATTATATTATTCAGTTATATTAAAAATGATTATTATTTTATCGCCTATTATTAAATCCATATCTTATTTTAGTATAATCACTGAGATTTTTATCTACTGTTACTAAATCATCTACTGATAATTCACTAATGTGTTTTTTAGCCATAGCCTGTAATGCCAGCTTCATTTCTTCATTACATGATATTAAAAAATTATATAATGATTTAGCAGCTAATGAAACTTTTAGTTTATCTTTATATATACCAGTATTTAGCACCAACTCGGTAGGAGGCATTTGGGGAACGGCTTTTATAGCTTGATTATGTACGGTAGCTAAGATGGCTATTGAGCCTATATATACAGCATTAGCCCCTAAAGCTAAAGCTTTAAGAAAATGACCCGGTGTTGATAACCCTCCAGTAATAATCAAATCATATCTATCTTTAATATTATTTTTTTCTAAATAATTAACGGCTCTAACTAAAGCATATAAAGTTGGTAGTCCAACATTATCTGCTAAAGTCGGAGGGGCAACAGCTGTTCCCCCCTCACAACCATCAATAACAATATAATCACATTTAGTACTAGTAATAATAGCTAATTCTTGTTCAATAAAATCAGAAGCAGCAATCTTTATACCTATTGGAATATCATATTTTTGTTTTAAACTAGAGACATAATTAATTAAATCATCTTTATTATTAATATCTTTTAAATGGGAATGAAAGATAACATTCTCTCCTTTCTTAAGATGCCAATCATCTCGTAATCTTTCATCAATATCTTTAGCATAAGTAGTAGATTCAACATTACCACCCCAAGCCCCCTGACCTAATCTAATTTCAATTGCATCTAATAATGGAAAATCTTCTTCACTCATCAAATTAGCTCTATTAACTTGTCCTATAACATATTTAGCATGTTTCCTTACTTCTTTTATAACAGTAGATTCTCCAGTATTAGTTGATATACCAGCTTTTTTTGACCCCATAGCTAAAGCTATTTTCATCTTTAAAGCTAAACTTCCTCCATATGACATACCTGTAATCATAATAGGCATACTTAATTTTAATGGTTTCTTGCAATTTTTACCTATTACTATTTCCATACTAATATCGCTTAATTTCTCAGTGGGAAATTCAAATATTTGACGTGGATTTAATAAAATCTTTTCCCAAGGTGAAAGAACAATATTGCTACCATAAGGTAATTTTAATATTTTCCCAGTCTCTGCTCTTAATTGAGCATCAATAACATTCTTAGTCCCTAATTTTTGTAACAGGGTAACACCAATATATGGATTCTTACTATACTCATTAGAGAACATTTCATTTAAATATTCATCAACTACTGGATTAATTAATTTAAGCATTATTTTTTTTAACATAAATTCCCTCCATTATATTTATTTTCTTTATTGTTTTTATTTATACTTATTATTATTTTTAAGTTGTCATGATTAAAACAAAATGATAAAATAAAAATGTAAGTAACATTATAGATCCAATTGAAGTAATAATTATCGGTTGTGGTTTATAATACCACTCTTTTTTATGGTTAAATTAATAAAGGAGAATAGATATGAAGCAGTATGACTTAATAATAGTTGGAGCTGGGCCTAGTGGTATTTTTGCCGCTTTAGAGACTAAAAAACTATATCCTAAAGCCAATATTCTAATGATCGAGAAAGGGCATTCAATAACTGATAGAAGATGTCCTAAAAGGGAAAATAATAAATGTGCTAATTGTACTCCATGTAATATAGTATCTGGATTTTCGGGAGCCGGTGCTTTCTCTGATGGTAAATTAAGCATCAATGAACATGGTGAAGTTGGTGGAGAATTAATTAAGTATATTGGCCAAGATAAATATAAAGAAATATTAAAATACACTGATCAAATATATTTAGATTTTGGTGCTGATCCTCACGTATATGGATTAGAAGAAAATAAAGATTTTGATGCTATTCGTCGTAAAGCTATCCAAAGTAATCTAAAATTAATCGATTCAGGAATAAGACACTTAGGTACTGAAAAAGCTTATGAGATATACGCTAAATTACAAAATCATTTACAAGAATTAGGTATTGAAATTATTTTTGATAATCCAGTTAAAGATTTTATTATTAAAGCTAATACTATTGTAGGTGTTACTACTAATAAAGGAGATTATCACGCTAAAAAAGTAGTAGTCGGTGTTGGTCGTGATGGTAGTGAATGGTTAAAAAATTTATGTAAACAATATCATATTGATACGGAAGTAGGTATTGTCGATATAGGAGTTAGAATTGAATGTGATAGTGCTATTACTAAATTAATAGATGATATTACTTATGAAAGTAAACTACTTAATTTTTCTAAAACCTTCGATGATAAAGTAAGAACTTTCTGTTGGAATCCTAGAGGCGAAGTAACAGAGGAACGCTATGATAATAATTTATCATTAGTTAATGGCCACAGTTATAAAGATGAACAATTAAAAACTAATAATACCAATTTTGCCTTATTAGTATCATTAAAGTTTACCGAACCATTTAAAACACCTATTGAATATGGTAAACATATTGCTAGCTTAGCTAATATGTTATCTGGTGATAAAGTATTAGTTCAAAGATATGGGGACTTTAAAAGAGGGCGTAGAACAACTATTAATAGATTAGCTAAGAATGGTATTCAACCAACTCTAAAAGATGCTGTACCTGGCGATTTAAGTCTAGTATTACCATATCGTATTATGTTAGATATTGTAGAAACTATTGAAGCATTAAATACCATCATTCCTGGTTTAGCGGGCGATAGTACCCTACTATATGGAGTAGAAGCTAAATTCTATTCAAATATTATTAAAGTAACTGGTAATTTTGAAACTAATGTTAAAAATCTTCACGTCTTAGGAGATGGTGCTGGTATTACTAGAGGGTTAATGCAAGCCAGTATGAACGGTGTAGCTTTTGCTAGAGAATTAGATAGAATATAAAAAACACTATATAGTGTTTTTTTTTCGAATTAGAGCATAATAAAATTGGTGATATAGATGAATTTATTTACTTATCGAGGTAAAGATAAACAAAAAAATTACTTTGAAGGTTGGTATATAAGATTATTAGATATAAATAATAATAATAAATCATATGCTATTATTTTTGGTATTACCTTTTATGAAAAAGATCCCCATGCTTTTATTCAAATTATTAATAATCAAACTAAACAAGCTAATTATCTACGTTTTAATATAAAAGATTTTAGTTATGATGATAAATCAATAACGATTAAAGGTAATATACTAAGCCCATCTAAATTAATATTAAAAACTGATGAACTGACTATAGATGTTACTAATGAAGAATTCGAATTAGTTAAGCGAAAGGGGGTTATTCGTAGTATTATGGGATTTTTTAAATATTTACCATTAGGTAGTGCATATGAAATAATATACTTATCAGCTATAACTAGGGGTAAGGTAATTGATAATAAAAATAAATATGATTTTAATGGTATCAGTTATATGGAAAAAAATTGGGGTGATACTTTTCCTAAAAAATGGTTATGGATCCAAGCTAATCATTTTGAAAAAAACGATGCTCAATTTGTATTAGTATATACTACTTTTCTTCGTTTTCCAATTTTTTTATGTCTATTAAAAGTTAATGGCGTTGAATATCGTTTTGCTACTTATAATGGAGCTCATCTTAAATGCTTAAAAATAAGTTCTAAAGAAATTTTATTAAAAGCTATTAAAGACGATTATAAATTATATATTAAATTAAATTATAACGAAGATCATCCAATAAAAGGCCCTATTAAAAATGGTCAAATGATTAAAACACTTAATGAAAGTATTAATTCCTCTCTATTCTTATCTCTCTATGATAAAGCTACAGCTATCTTTAGAGATAATGCTGATAATGTAGGTTGTGAAAATTTATTTAAATAAAAAAGGATATATATCCTTTTTATTTTATTGTTTTATAATAGTTTTTATCTAAGATTAATTTTGACATATTAAAGCGATTATATAAAGTTTGGTTTATTTCATCAATATAAGTTTGACTTACTTCACTACTAGTATAATTATCAAATTTACCTGTAACGGTATTATATAATCCTTTATCAGTAATCCAACTACGATTAGCAAAAACTACAATTGGATCAGCGTCAGAGAATAAATCTCTACCCATTAATAATCTTGAATCATATTCTAATCCAAATAAATTAGCTAAAGTTGGTACAATGTCGATACTGCTTCCTAATTTATCAACTTTAGTTGGTGTTATACCTTTGTGCCAAATAATAAATGGTAATCGATCACGATCAAATTCATTATTAACTTTAGGATTAGCTCTTTCATTTATTAAGTCAATACTTAGACCATAAGGCCAGTGATCAGTACTAATGGCAATAACAGTATCTTTAGCTTTACCCGCCTCTTCTAAATAGGATATTAACTTAGCTAATGCTTTATCTAATTCAACATGTTGAGACATATAACATTTAATTGGATCTGAATAATTTAAATCTTTGACAACATCCCAGTTTTTTAATGCCATGGCATTCCATTTATTATGTCTTAAATGACCACTTATAGTTAAATAATAAGTCATAAATGGTTTATCTTGATTAATAAAATCTTTAGCTGTTGCTTCAACAAGCTCTAAATCACTTTGAGGCCATGAAGAACAATGAATATTTAAGCCTTGACCACAAGCAATATACTTTTCATAACCTAAATTAGGATGCGATATATTACGACGATAATAAGTAGCAGTACCATTATGATAAGCAGTTGTCTTATATTCAAGATCTTTAAATAGATTACCTAACGCAAAAGGCCAACTTTTACCATCGACATAGTACATACTATTAACACCTTCTTTAGGAAGCAATGATATTTTAGTCATATATTCACCATCGATAGTACTACGGAAAATAGGAGTATAAAAATTAGTAAAATTATAACCTTCAGTAGCTATTTTATATAAAGTAGGTGTTATATCTTTATCAATTGCAATAGAATCAAATCCTTCAGCTAATATCCATATCAGATTCTTACCTTTAAATATACCAGTATGATCATTTTGATTAGTTGGTTCAACATTTTTAAAATATTCATGCATCATTCTAATTGCGCTATCTTTCTCATTAGCAATTAAAGTGTCCCAATCAATATCTAAAATATTATAGGTAATTTTTTCTTCTTCTTGTTCTTTATTGTTACTTGATGTATCATCCTTATTGGTTGGAATATTATTAGTATCTTTATAACCAAATATTAACCTTTGAATATCTAAACGGATAGTGGTAATTAAACCTAATTTATTAACACTAAGCATTGGGGAATTAACTTTATAATATAAATTATATTCTGAATAAAGACCTTTCTTTGATAAAGTTTGAATAGTTCCAAATTGGATAGCTATCATTAATATTATTAAAATTATAATAGTATTTCTTTTGGGTCTTTGACTAATAAAAATATTAGTTCTAAAGACAATCAAAAAGAGTAACGGTATTAGTAAATAAAAGACGGCTATATTATTTTTTATTATTTTTTCAACTACAAATCCAAAATATTCAACCACAGCATTAGAATTTTCAATCGATAATACTGAAAAAATTGAATCATATATTTTAAAATATATCATCTGACCGATAAAAATAAAGGTTAATAGACTCATGATAAAATAAGCTAGTATTTGATTTACTATCTTATTAAAAAGCGAAGTAATAAGGTAGATAGCTATTGTTATTGGTATGGTAAATAGCATTACATTAACTATACCTATTGTACTAAATTTATCAAAAACAATATATTTAAATACCAATTCTAGGTACATTAAAGAAATAAAAATATAAAAAAGATAGCCCCATTTTTTAAGCATGATTCACCTTCTATCTCATGCATATATTATATCACAACTTAAAGATAGCTACATATATATTATGATAATTGCTAAAAAGTGACAAACAAAAACTTTACATTAGTGTAAAGTTTTGTTTTAATTTGTCAACTTTTGTATTATTATTTTATATAAATGTTTTGATCTCGGTTTGGTCCGATACCAATCATCGATACTTTTACGCCACACAATTCTTCAATACGAGAAATATATTTTTGGGCATTTATAGGTAACTCTTCATATTTAGTAATATTGTCTATCTTACCCCAACCTTCGATATCTTCATAGATAGGTTTACATTGAGCTAGATCTTCTAAACTAGCTGGAAAATCAGTAATTACTTCACCATCTTTTTCATAACCAACACATATCTTAATAGTTGGAATATTGCTTAAAACATCTAATTTATTTAATACTATTGAAGTTAATCCACTGGTACGAACAGCAAATTTAGCCATTACTACATCAAACCAACCGCATCTTCTAGCACGTCCAGTAGTAGTACCATACTCATTACCTACTTTTTGTATTTGTTCTCCTATTTTATCAAACAATTCAGTAGGAAATGGTCCATTACCTACTCTAGTAACATATCCTTTCATTACACCAACACATTCCTCAATCATAGTAGGTCCAATACCAGCACCAATACAAACGCCCCCAGTTATAGGGTGTGATGATGTAACATATGGATAAGTACCTAAGTCAATATCCAATAAAGTACCTTGAGCCCCTTCAAATAAAACATTTTTACCTTTTTTAATAGCACTATAAACTAAAGCGGTAGTATCACAAATATAAGGTTTAATTTTATCGCCATATGCTAAATATGTTTTTACTATTTCTTCAGCATTAAATATGGTTGAACCATTATATATCTTCTTAATAATTTCGTTTTTTACCTTAACATTTTCTTTTATTCTTTCAATAAAATATTCGGGATGTAATAAGTCACATACTCTCACGCCAGAACGTTCAGCTTTATCCATATAACAAGGCCCAATACCTTTTCTAGTAGTACCAATACCCTTATTACCACTACTTTCTTCTTTTAACTTATCTAATTCTTTATGATAAGGCATGACTAAATGAGCTCTAGAACTAATTTTTAATTTTTCAGTAGATATGCCTTTTTTATGTAATTCATCAATCTCTTCAAGTAACCCCTCTAAATCAATTACCACTCCATTACCAATGACACATTCTACTCCTTTGTAAAGAATTCCTGATGGTATAAGATGAAATTTATATACCTCATCATTAACGCTGACCGTATGGCCAGCATTATTCCCCCCTTGAGAACGCACTACCATATCAGAATTTTCTGCTAGAATATCAATTATTTTAGCTTTACCTTCATCTCCCCATTGAGCTCCAATAACTACTTTAGTTGGCATTATATCACTCCTATACTTTTAACATCCACTCTCATTATATAGATTAAATTTCAACTTAGCAAGTGGGTATTTAAACTTTTTCATTACTGAAACTTTTCATACTTTATAGTAGTTATGAAATGGGGTATTAATATGAAAAAGCGCCTCTTAAAATTATTTATCTTTTTTCTATTAGTACTCCTTACTAGTATCCTCTTACAATCTCCTTATCCTAGACAATATATAATAAATATCATCAATTATCAAAATAATATATTAATTGATGATTTTAATCACCTTAATCTTAATTATTGGAATATTATTGAACAAGGTAATAATCCAAATAGTGAATTACAGTATTATTATCCTAATAATGTTACTGTTAAAGATAGTAATCTAGTAATTACTGCTAAGCAAGAACCAATAAATAATTATAACTATACTTCGGGTTTAATAAATACGAAAAATAAGTTTGAATTCTTATATGGAAAGATTATATTTAGAGCTAAAATAGCTATTGGTCAAGGTTTATTTTCAGCGGTATGGTTATTGCCAGCTGATAATTCTTTTTTCCCCGAAATAGATATTATTGAAGTTATAGGTAGTGAACCAAATAAGATATGGGGTGGTATTCATTATCTAGATAATAATAATCTTATTAGCAATTTTAATACTTATATAAAAGCTAATAATGACTATGCTATCTATCAATTAGAATGGAATGAAAAAGAAATATGTTGGTATGTTAATGGTGAGTTGATACACCAAATAACAAATAATATACCAAATAAAAAAATGTATTTAATTATTAATCTAGCTATTGGAGGTAATTGGCCAAAGAATCCTGATAATAATATTTTACCAACTAATCTGCTAATTGATTATATGATAGTTATTCCTAAGGAATATAATAAACTATGAAAATATTATTAGAATTATTATTATTTTCAGGGATTTTTTTCCCACTATATCACATTATCAACGCTCTTTCTATTCTTAGACAAGGACATAAAAAAATAATAGATAAAAGTAGATACTTTAGTATTATTATTCCTTGTTATAATGAATCAAATATAATTAAAAATACCATAGATGGTATATTACGTATTGATTATCCCCATTATGAATGTATCTTTATCAATGATGGTTCAAGTGATAATACTTTTAAGCGATTTAATAAACTATTAAAATTAGAAAAAATAGATCGACTTCCTCATCATCATTTAGATTGTCATAATATAAAACATCTATATAAATCTAAACGTCACCACCATATCTATGTAATAAATAAGGATAATGGTGGTAAAAGCGATGCTTTAAATGCTGGCATCAATTATGCTAACTATGATTATATTGTTACTTTGGATGCTGATAGTATTTTAAAAAAAGATGCTCTAGCTATTGTTAGTAGAGCTTTTAATGACCCTGATGTTATTGCTGCTAGTGGTGTAATACAAGTTTTACAATCATTTTATTTAACTAAAAATAAAGCGGAAACAACTTTAAAGATAAACTGGTTATTACGTTTACAAACTATCGAATATATTAAATCATGTTTTTGTTATAAAGCATCATTAGCTACGTTAAATTCATTATTAGTTATTTCGGGAGCTTTCGGCGTATTTACTAAAGATATTTTATTAGCTGTTGGAGGTTTTAATCAAGTTATAGGAGAAGATTTAGATATTACTCTAAGAATTCAATTTAGTACTCTTTTTAAGAAAAAAATAGCTTATTTACCTAACGCTATATGTTATACTGAAGCTCCAGAAACTTTAAAAGATTATTTAAAACAAAGAAAAAGATGGCAAAAATCATTTATTGATTGTCTCTTTAATTATAAAGATATTATTTTTAAAAATGCTTCCACTAAGACATTAGCTTTTTTTATGGTAGCAGATGCCTTAGTAATTGGTGTACTTAGTTCATTTATTATTGTTATTTTTTCATTACTTATTATCCAAAATATTATTCATAATACTATCTCATATATTTTAATCTATTTTATTATCTTTATATCTATTCAATTAACTTATAATATGGCAGGTATTATGGTAGCTTACTACTACCATATTAGATACTATAAATGGGATCTATGGCGTCTATTATTAACGGTTATATCAGATATCTTTATATATCGTATTATCATCCTATATACAATCTTTATAGGGACAATTTCATATTTTTATGATAAACGGGCATGGAATAAAGTAAATAGAAGTGGGCGTAACTATAATGTGTTAAAAAAGGATGATTAAATATTGAAAAGAAATTATTAACGTTCTACTATATTTTCTTTATCAGCTTTTTTCTAGCTATTTATATCTTTCCTACTCTCTTCTTTAATATTAATAATGGTATAGATTATTTAATTATAAAAACTAAGCTATTATTTAAAGATTATCAAGAAGAAATTACTAACATTGATTTAAATAAAGGGAATATCATTATTATGATGGATGATGGGTGGACAACCCAATATACTGTTGGTTATAAATACATGCAAGATAAAAATATCAAGGGATCAATAGCTATTATTGTTAATGGAGTTGGTTATTCATCTTATCTAAATGGCGCTAATCTATATGAAATATATGAACATGGATGGGACTTATTAAATCATACCTATTCTCATGCTAATTTAAAAACAATAAGTTTTTATCAGCAAAAAATAGAAATTAAAAGAGGTATGGATTGGTTAAATAAGCACGGTTTTACTAGTAATAGTAATATTCTAATATATCCGTATGGCGAATATAATAACGATACTATCGCCATTATGGACAATTTAAATATTATAAGTGGTAGAACCGTAACCGAAGGATTCAATCTATTTTATCCAACCAATCTATATAATATAAAAGTTAAAAATGTCTTATCTAATATTAAACCTAATACAGTATGTACTTGGATTGATCAAGCTATAGATGAAAAACTTACTTTAATTCTACTCTTTCACAAATTAGAACCAGTTACCGATAATAATTATATGCAATACGATGTCAACTCCTTCTATCAAATTATTGATTATATTGATAAAAAAAGAGATAATATAAATATCATAACTTATTCAGATTGGCTTAGAGTACTTTCTTTTATTAGACAAGCACCTATTAAATATAATATATAATATAATAATATAAGGAGGATATCATGAATAAAACTGAATTTACTACTGAAGAAGCTGCTCAAATAGCTAAAGATTTGGGTATTAACTTCAACAACGAAAAATTTGATTTAGAACAATTTAGGACAGGATTAAATACTGAATTAGAACATGGATTAGCTTCACCAGAAACAAATGTAACTAACAATAATCCACTTTTAACAGGAAAAATAGCCCTTGCTCACCTTAGAGAATTTCCTGATTACTATACTAGACTTAAAAAGTTAGAAGAAGAAGCAAAAAAATATTGGTCAGAACAAACAAAATAAAAAAGAACTTATGGTTCTTTTTTATTTACTTTATCACTATCAATATAAATAGTATTATCACCTTGTAATTCAGCATACATAATATCTCGATAATCATCTATACCTTGTTTTTTTAATTCCTTTAAAAACCATTCTTCACTTTTACCTAATTCTTTTAAATTATTAGTTAATAAATTACCATCAATGACAATAGCACCAGTAACATGTTTTACTTCCTCTTTATAAATACCCATATCTTCATTATTAACTTCTTTTTTACCAACCTTTTTTAAGATACTTAACTTACCATTTGTTTCTAAAATAGCATAATAAATATCTGATAAATTAAATACTTTTTGATTTCTCAACATAGCTGTTAAATCACTAGTACTAAGTCGAAGTTTTTTCATTGTATCGTGTTGTATCTTACCTTTTTTAATAACTATTTGGGGTTGACCTGTTAAAACAGGACGCCATATTAATGATTTTAAGGAAATAAAACCTATTATTTCAGTTAAAATAAACCAAATGGTAAGACCTATTACTTCATCTACTAGAGTATTAATATTAACATTTATAGCATTAGCAGCAATAGATCCCATCGTAATACCAGTTATATAATTAAAAAACGTTAATTGGCTTATTTGTTTATTACCTAACATTCTAGCTATTATTAAGAGTATAAAAAATATTATAATACTTGTATATATAGCTCTTGTTATATAATCCATATTATTCACCTATATTTATTATTATTAATAAATATATAATCATACATAAAAAACCACTCATTGTGGTTTTTATTCTAATATAGCTTTTATTCTTCTAACTCCGGCCGAACTACTTTCTTCTTTAATAATTTTAAAATGACCTAAATCACCGGTATTTTTAGCATGGGGTCCTCCACATATTTCGTGAGAGAAATCACCAATATGATATATTTTAACCTTTTCTCCATAACGATCTCCAAAGAGACCAATAATATTTTCATCTTCTATATCTTCATATGCTTTTTCTTCACTAATTATATCAATTCTTTGATTAATAATATCGTTTACTAAGTTTTCTACTTTCTGTATTTCTTCATCAGTTAATTTTCGATCAAATGAAAAATCAAATCTTAATCGTTCTGGAGTAATATTACTACCTTTTTGATATATAGTATTACCTAGAATCTGTCTTAAAGCAGCATGTAATAGATGGGTTGCTGTATGAAGATTAACCACTTCTGTACTATTATCTATCAACCCGCCCTTAAATTTTTGTTCAGCACTCACTCTAGATAAAGCTTGATGTTGTTTAAATCTTTCATTAAACCCCTTTATATCTACTTCAATACCCTTTTCTTTACATAATTCAATAGTCATTTCTATTGGAAAACCATATGTATCATATAATTTAAAAGCTGTATTCCCATCTAATACTTTTAAAGCATTACTTACCACTTTACTAAATTCTTTTAATCCTCTATTTAACGTTTTATTAAATCCTATTTCTTCTTTCTCTAATTCATTTAATATATATTCTTTTTTTTCTAAAAATAAAGGATAAGCATCACTATAATCATCGATTACTACTTCACCTAAAACTTTTAAAACATTATCATTTATCTCTAATGGTTTTAAATATCGACATATTCTTCTAATCAATCTTCTTAATATATAACCTTGATCAGTATTTGATGGTTTAATTATCTTTTCATCTCCAAGTAAAAAGACTACTGATCTAATATGATCTGATATAATTCTAAATACCCTCTTATGATCTTCATATTTCTTATATGATAATGCTTCTATTTTTTTAATAATATTGGTAAATAATTCAGTATCATATACTGATTCTAAACCATTAAATACTGTTAATGCTCTTTCTAAACCCATACCAGTATCAACATTTTTTTGTTCTAACGGAATATAACTACCATCCTCTAATTTATTATATTGCATAAATACATCATTCCATATTTCAACATATTTACCACAATTACATAGTGGACTACAGTTATCACTACATTTTTCTTTTAAAGTATCATAAAACATCTCAGTATCTGGTCCACATGGCCCTATATTACCTATTGGTCCCCATAGATTAGTATTTCTATCGCCATAAAAAATTCTTTCATTAGGTATTCCTACTTCATTCCAAATCTTTACTGTATCTTCATCTTTAGGTATCTTATCTTCACCATTAAATACTGTTACATATAATCTATTAGGATCTAAATTTAAATGATTAATTAAAAAATCATAACTCATTTTGATAGCATCTTCTTTAAAATAATCACCAAGTGACCAATTACCCAACATTTCAAAGCATGTTAAATGAAAATCATCACCAACTTCATCAATATCACCGGTTCTTAAACATCTTTGAACATTTACTAATCTTTTACCCATTGGATGTTTTTCCCCTAATAAATATGGAATTAATGGATGCATACCAGCATTAGTAAATAGTACACTAGAATCATTTTCAGGTATTAATGATGAATTAGCTATTTCTTTATGATCTCTATCAATAAAATAATTAATAAACTTTTCTTTTAATTCTTTAGCTGTCATTATTTCACCTCATCTATTCCTATTATAATATTAAATCTATTAAGTTTCAATTAAGAGTACTATTTATTTAAAAATTCTCTTATCTTTCTTTTAGCATTGTGGGTTTTAACCATATTTAACCATGATTTACTAGGGCCAGACGCTAAATCATTAGTAATAATTTTAACGCGATCTTTATTTTGTAATTTAGTGTCCAAACTAACATAGTTATCGTTAACAATAGCTCCAACTATTTTATTACCAATATCGGTATGCAATTTATATGCAAAATCAATTGGTGTACTACCATATGGTAATTGAATTACTTCTCCTTTAGGAGTATAGACATAAATAGCATAATTAAATATTTCTTCTTTAGCTAGATTAATAAACTCAATATCGTCACGACTTTCATCATATAATTCTACTAATGATTGAAAGAATTGAAATTTTTCTCTTAATTCATCTTGCATCTTAGCATTAGCATCTTTATTATAACGACGCCAGAAAGCAGTTATACCATATAAAGCTATCTCATGCATATCATTAGTTTTTATTTGTAACTGAACAACATGTTCATCTTCACCAAAGACAGTAGTATGTAACGATTGATACATATTCGTTTTAGGATTGACAATATAATCTTTAAATTTATCATTAATGGGCCAATATTTAGAGTGAACTAATCCTAAAGTAGCATAACAATCTTTAATATTATCTACTAATATTTTAATTGATAATAGATCATGAATTTCGTTAATTCTTTTTCCTGCTAAAGTACGTTTATAAATACTATATATATCTTTAACTCTAGGTATTATTTTATGAGGTATATTATTTTGATCTAAAATCTTAGATAAATTATCAATCATCTTATTAATAGCTTCTTTACTCGTTTTTTCTATGTTAGTTAATTCTTTAGATAAAGTTTTATATTCTTTAGGTTTTAAATAACTAAAAGATAAATTTGCTAATTCTTTTTCCATTTCATGTTGACCTAAATAATAAGCAATAGGTACTAAAATATCGATGGTTTCTAAGGCTGTTGCTTTCTTCTTGTGCTCAGGTTTAATCCATAAAGTTCTTAGATTATGTAATCTATCTGCTAATTTAATAATAATAATTCTAACATCTTCATTGATAGCTGTTAATATTTTTCTTTGATTAGCAGCTTTCATTTCATCTTCTGATGCATATTCTAAATTTTTAATCTTACTTACACCATCAACTAGTAGCGCTACTTCACCGTTAAATTTTTTATTAATTTGGGTTTTAGAAACATTACAATCTTCAATAATATCATGTAATAAAGCTGCTACTATGGTATTAGCATCAGCATTAATTTTTGATAAAATAAAAGCAACATTAAGCGGATGTTGAATATAATCTTCCCCCGTTTGTCGCTTTTGACCATTGTGTAATTTTTCGGCATAATAAAAAGCATTCTTAATTAATTCCCTTTCTTTTTCACTATCAATATATTTATTAACTTTAGCTAATAAATCATCTAATTTTAGTAATTTAGGAATACGCTTCATATACTACACCTCTTTACTTATCAATATTATTATTTATAAGTAATTGTTAATGACATTACCATATCGTTGCTTAATTGTCAATATTTTTAAAATATGAATAGTTTTATTATTTATATATAAACTATAAATGTACGCTTATAATTAAGGAGGATTGTACATGAGTAATAGATCCATCATGTCAGATAAACTCAAGCAGAAAATTGCTGAAGAATTAGGTGTTGCTGATACAGTTCGTAACGAAGGTTGGGGAGCGGTATCCTCTAGAAACTGTGGCAATGTAGTTAGAAAAGCAATTGAAATAGCTAATAGAAATTATGAGTAATTAAAGGCGTACATGATGCAGGGAAGTTTACTTCCCTGTTATATAATTATAATATTAAAAGAAGTCGTCCATGACGACTTCTTTATTAATTTTTTTTTATTTTAATAAAGCTATTGATTGATAAATATCGATACTAATCAATTGATTACCATCTTTAGTTGTTAAATCTTCAGTACTAGTTATACCTATAAAATTAATTGAATTTAAATAACTTAAATATCTCATCAATTGCTTATCATTTTCATAATTTAATACCGCTATACCACCATATTGTTTATAATAATCAGCTAAGGTTAGGGATATTCTATACATATTAGATGGATATTCAGGCATAAATTTGGTTAAATTTAATTGTTCATAATCTACTTGTTTTATATTTCTTTTTGATACTATCTTATAAGTAGCTTTAATATTTCCAATATTATCTAATTGTTCACTATCCATTAGAGCATATAGACCTAATTTTATAACCTTATTACTATTTAAATTAAACATTGACGTATCATTGCTATAGGTATTAATTAATTTATCATTTTGATCATATATGTTTACTGTATATTTGATCGTTTTATTACTAGCTATTACTTGATCTAATTTAACTGTCGAAACAATCAATAATTGTTCATTACTTTTATCTTTTGTATATTCTATCTCTACTTTATCATCAGTACTTTTTTTAGTTATCGATTCACTATCTTTAAATAATACCCAATATAATAAAGCAGTTATAATTACTACTAAAATTCCTATAACAATATATTTTCTATCATTAATAGCTTTACTCATATATACTTCCCTTTCCTATCTATTTCATTTTATCATAAAGAAAAGGGTAATACAATTATATTACTTCTTAATATATTGTGGTCCTTCATTAATTTTTTCATCGACATTAAACATCATACTTATTAATGCCACTCTAGTCCACATACCATTTTTAACTTGTTCCCAATATTTAGCTCTTTTATCCTTATCTACTTCGGGAGCAATTTCTGTTACTCTGGGTAAAGGATGTAATATAATGGCATCTTCTTTAACCTTACTTAAGTTATTACCACTAATTCTATAAATTGTATGATCAAAATCACGATGGTTAAATTCTAAATCACTTTGATTGTTAACTTCATACTCACTCTGTAATCTAGTCATATATATTACATCAAGTTCTGATAATTGGCCATCAAAATCTTCGGTCATATGATAGTTAACTTTAAGTTTATTGGTAATATCACTTTTAATTTGATATGATTCGGGAGCTATAAAATATAATTCAATATCAGGTATTAGATTTAATAGTAAGGCTAATGATCTAACAGTACGACCATTCTTTAAATCACCTACAAATCCAATCTTTTTACCATGCAAACCATATTTATAGATAGTATAAAAGTCTAATAAGGCTTGCGTAGGATGTTGATCATTACCTGAGCCACCATTAATAATTTTAATATTTTGATCTAAATGATCAGCAATTTCATATATAAAATCAGTTCTTCGGTGACGCATGATTACTAGGTCAACATATTGTGAGAATGTTTTTACAGCATCTAATTCACTCTCGCCTTTCATTTCTGATGAAGTCGTAACATCTCTAATTTCTGATGTTTTAATTCCTAAAATATAACAAGCATTTTGAAAAGATAAAAAGGTTCTAGTTGATGGTTGCTTAAAATATAGCATAGCTCTCTTATTTGGTAATAAAGATGATAGAAAGGTTAAACCTTCTTCTGTTTCACTTAGTTTTCTTATTTTATCAGTAAGTTCACATATCTTATTTAAAGTATTAAGATCAAATTGTTGGGCGTTGATACAATAATTTTGTACAGACATTCTCTTTTCCATAATTATTCCCTCCATATTCTATTAATTTAAACTTAAGTTTTAAATTTTTAATCACCTCTTTCATTTCAAATAATAAAAAAGAAGATTAACATATCTTCTTTTTATTAACAATTAAATTATAAAAATAACTATTTACCTTACTATGATTATTAATATCTGAAATAAATTTAATATTATAACGCATAGTTATCACTTCCTGACTATATTATCATAAATTATAACATAAATATAAAAAATGTATACATTTTTTTAGACAAAAACCTAAATTTTTAAATTTTTTTAATAATATTAGGTTGGTAATATAACCAAAATATCATTTAATTAATACACTGTAATAGAACAGTAAAGGAGGGAAAAGTATGTTAGGTTATGGCTATGGCGGTTATGGTTGCGGTTGTTACGGTTATGGTGGCTATGGTGGCGGTTATGGCACTTATGCAATAATATTAGTATTATTTATTCTATTAGTAATTGTTGTAGGAGCTCGCTGGTTTGTTTAAACTAATTAATTATTTAAAATAAACTTATGTGAAAGGAGGGATTATATGAACGCAGTAGGGGGCTGGGGATCAGCTTATGCAATTGTATTAGTATTATTTATTCTTCTTGCAATAGTATATGGAGGATACCGTTATTATTAAAATAAATTAAAAGGAAAGCATTGCTTTCCTTTTTTCTATCTTTTAAACTGTGTTAATGAATACACTTTAACATGAGGATGAACTTCTTTAGGTTCAGGGATAATATTTTGAAATTGAGGAGCTATTTCATCTAATACTTTGCTATCAAAAATTTCTTCCATAGCCATTAATTGATCATAAGTTGTATCATATTCAATTAAATGGGCCCATTGTCTATGTGCTTTTCTATATTGTGTTGTATCTTTTAAAGCTTTGGCAATAGATGGGGTTACTTTAACTGTATATTTCATACCTCGAGGATCGCTACTTAAATTAATGCTAGATACAGATATTTTTGCTCCAAATGCTTTATGGGTAAATTTATTGACTAATTCAATAATCTTAGCTAATACTTCGGTACCTGGATTATAATTGGGAATTACAGTATTACTTAAATGTCTTTCTAAAATGTCACTAAATTCAATAAATAATTGAGGAAATCCTACTTCATATAAATCTTCAAAAGTCATACCATTATTAAAACGGATATTTATAATGCTTGAATCAAGTCTATCTAATTCAAAACCTAAATTCGCCTCAATAAATAATCCATCACCCGGACGATCCTTTCCAATAACAACATCGGCAAGCGATATTAAATATTTAATCTTAGCAAACGCTAAAATTAAATTGCGTTGGTTATATGGTATATGTAAGTTTATATGAGAGAATTGCCTATAACTTTCGTCATCATCATGCCCAGCACAACAACCTAAGGTTTCAATATCAACATCCCATAACTTAAGTAAAAGATCTTTTAATCGTGGGCAACCTTCGCTAAATATTCGAGCATATTTCTGCTTTTCCTTTAATACTTCCTTAAAATCAACATAACCTTCAATATCTGAAGTATCGTACATTTATATTCCCCCTAGTGCAGGATAATATACCATAATTTTCCATAAAAAGCAAGATAAAAAAACTTGGATTATCCAAGTTTTTTACTTCTAACCAATATTTTGGGTATATCACTTAAATCAGTAACTACTGCTGAAGCTTGATCATAGAGATTTTGTTTATTACCATTACTATCTAATAAAATACTATCTATATTAGTAGTTTTAGGTGGAATATCAGTACTACTATCACCAATCATTACAGCTTGTTCTGGATTATATCCCTCGTCTTCTAATATGCCTTCAAAATGGGCCCTATTTGGTTTTGCTAATCGATCTTCACAGGTATATATTTCTGAAAAGAAATGTGCCATATTAAACATATGTAATTTTCTTTGTTGAGCTCTCTTAAACCAATTAGTAGAACATATTAAACGCATTTGATCTTCTTTTGAAAGAGAAGATAACATTTCAATGGCATTGGGTAATAATTCTGCAAATTCCACTTCTAAATCAATCATCTTACGCGCAAAATCTTCTACTTTGACACCATATGATTGAAGAAAAGAAAGTTGTTCAGCCCAACTTAGGCATAAATTTTCAAAATTAAAACATCTTTCATTTATTGCTCTATCTAATATTAATTTTACTCCTAAACCTTGCCTTCCATAATATTCTTCTTGTGGTGTAATTCCATAAAAATTTAAAGCTTTATCTATTAACTTACGAAGAGTATTATATCGGACTAATGTATTATCGATATCAAAAATGCAAAGTTTAGTATCTTTTTTAGCTGATATGTTGTTCTTTATTATCATATTACTTCCCCTAAATCTATTATTTAACTTTTTGCATTTGTTTTATTGGTTCTAAATTCTTTTCTAATATACGCCCTATTCCAATTGCAACAGCACCAAATTGTGCTTCTAATTCTCTAGGATAAAAACCAGTTGGTGCTAACATAGTTGCTTCTAATTCATCGGGTGTTTTACCTTCAAATCCTAATTCTTCCATTGGTATTTGTTCAGCTATTTGTCTAAAAGTTGGTGCTTCTACTTTCTTACTTATTTCAAATATGACATATCTTCCTGTTTCTTGTTTATTCTCATCAATTTCTAATAAATTAACAAGATCTCCTGCCTGCATTTGTGGTCTATCGCCACTGTTGATTCTTAATTCATATTTTTTAGTGCCTTTGACCCCTACTTTTTCAAAGAATTCTGATACAACATTTAGTTTAAATTTTGGTCTAATTCCTTCTACCACATTCAACCAAATCTCCTTTCTATCCTCATTATATAATAGATTACAATAGTTGGCAATAAAAAAAAGTAATATGCTATAATTATAATAAGGAGGTCATATGAATAATAAAAATAATAATACTTTAGCTTATATTTTGACTTTAATACCTACTATAGCTAGTATTATTCTTACTATTGTAATTATCAACATGACTATTCAAATTCAACTTAACTTTAATTTTGCTGAAACCAATCTTTTAATTGTTGGAATTATATTAAAAGAAACTAGTAGAATATTATTATTAATATTAGGTATAGTTGGAGCTATATTATTAATTATTAGTGATTTTATATTATGGAAAGCTACTAAAGGTATTAATGCAGGCCGTTTGGGTTGGGGTATATTTATATTAGTATTTGGTATTATACTAATATATCCATTAAAATTACCATTGTTTTTAGCTGGAGCTAGTCTAACTTTAGCTGGTTTATTAACCATTACTAAAAATAGGAGGTAAAATATGAATTCAAATGATAAAATTATTGGGGCCATTATTTTAGACTTTCTAGTTTTAACCATTATGTTTTGTCTTGGTTGGTGGTCTACCTACTTATTAAAACTTAATATATATTATGGAATTATTAGTGGATTAGTATTGGGTACTATCATCAATATTGTTTTTACTGCCAAAATAATAGAAAACTTATTTAAAATTGATTATATCATTCCTGCTATTGCCTATCTATTATATTCTTTCTTAATTTTAGGATTCTTTATGGGTGTTCCTCTTTTTAATATCTTTTTAGCCGTTATATTAGGTTGGTATATTGGTAGGAGAATGAAAGTAAATGATAAAAATAAAGAACAATTTAATCTTGTTCTTAAAAATAGTAATATCTTTGGCTTAACTACTCTTTTTGTTATTTGTTGTATCTCAGCTGTTATTGCATTAAATGATTCATATACAGGCGATAATATTCAACATATGCTTAAGCTAGGATTCGAAGTAACAGATACGATAATATGGTCTATTATTTTAATTGGAGGATCATTATTATTAGTTATTCAATATTGGTTAACTAAAACAGTGGCAATACTTATATATAAAGGAAAATAGTAAATTTTATCAACTTGATAAAAATTTACTATTTATTTTTTCACAGAAACTATAATCTTCTAATCTAATAAATTTTAATGTTTTATTACCAACTGATGTTATGATTGATCGAACATCAGTTATTATTTTATTTTCACCATCAATCGATATTAAAGTATTATTTTTCCCTTCTTTAGGAATTAATTCAATTATAGTATTAGCTGGTATTATAACGGAATTTAATAAATTACGATAAGCAATACTGTTTAATGGAGCAATGGGGGTTATTTGTAAGGTGTGAAGACTATGATAAACTACACTACCTCCAAAACTTAAATTATATGCCGTAGAACCTACCGTAGTAGCTATTAATAAACCATCACCAGCAAAATGTTCTAGGATATGATTGTTAACTTTAACTTCTAAAAAGATAGTATTTAAATCTTTTTCTCTTACTAATATTTCATTTAGCGAATAACATTTTAATTGTTCATTACTAGTATTAATTATTGACTCTTGGATTCCTACCTCTTCAATTAAATATCGATTTTCATTCAAAGCATCGATAAAATTTTGTAAATCATTAGCTTTTATTTCTTGAAGAAAGCCTAAAGTACCAGCATTAATACCCACATAAATAATATCGCTATTATAATTATTCTTTTTAATCATTCTTAAGAAAGAGCCATCGCCTCCAATAGCAATAGCTAAATCATATTGATTATCTACTATATCAAAGTTATATTCATTTAATAACTTTTTTAATTTTCGATAAATATATATTGAACGATTATTATCATTATAGAATATTTTTACTTTATTTATTTTTCTTTTCATAATATCACTTATTCCTGTTAAAATTTTTATATCTAAATAGCGCTGATGGGCGATGACCTACTTTAGTTCTAGTCTTATTAGTCTTTTCTACTTTATTAGCAATTACTCTTCGAAAAGCTGGATCTAACAACTTCTTACCCAATATAGCTTCATATACTTGTTGTAATTCCCCTAGAGTAAATAATTCTGGCATCATGTTGAAGACAATATCGGTATATTCAATCTTATTTTTAATTCTAGATAACCCTTCACAGATAATTAAAGCATGATCAAAAGCTAATAAGTTATTATCTTCAATTATATATTCACAACGATTAGTTGTAGGATTAATAAGCTTCTTTTTAGCTCTAAAGCTAATTGTTTCTTTATCACTAATTAAATCTACTTTCATCTCATTATCTTTATCTATAACCTTAATATTAAACCAACAAGCATTATCTGGCAATTTATCTTTAGTCTTATTCTTATCAATTAAAGTCATGTATGAAGTACTGATGACACGCATTCTAGGATCTCTATTAACACTACTAAAAGTATACAGTTGTTCCATATAAATATTATGGAGATTAGTTTCATTAGCTAGTATTCTTGTAGCAGCTGCTTCTAAAGTTTCATCAATATTAACAAAACCTCCGGGTAAACACCATTTATCTTTATGTGGAAAATTATCTCTTTTAACTAAAAGGATACTAAAATGCTTTGCTGGTAATTTGCGATAATTTTCTTGAATTCCATCAGAAACTGAGAAGATAATAATATCAGAAGTGACAGATAAACGTTCAAATTCATTGGGATCATAATTCTTTAAAAATTCTTCCTCAGTTAAATATTCCTTTTCTTTCATATTATTTCCTCCTAATATTATCCATAAATATATTTTAGCATAGTTTATCTGGTTTTAACTAATTTTTTAGCAGGTTCTAATTCTTTTTGTCCTTGATGTATAGCAATTAATCGAGTCTTTAATGCTTTTAACTTCTGAGAACGTTCAATTGGATAAGTAGATGTCTCATATAATCTTCGATAGCAAGGTTTTAAAGTATCAACTTGATCCATTCAATATTGTCGACGTTTTTCAATAGTAGGTTCTTTATATACTAATTTACCATTTTTAAAGATTGGAACACTTAATTCCTTAACATAACAATCACTCATAGAACGACGTTTTTTACTTATATCTTCATCATATAGAGCAATGTAATCTTCAATAGCATAATCAGATTGTTTTTGATAGAAACGATAGACTCTCTTAAATCCTGGATCAATAATTTTTTCAGATGTATCACTTAGTTTTATTTTAGGAATCATTTTATGATTTTTTTCGATAGCTACTAATTTATAGACACCACCTAAAACGGGATTACTAGCTGATGTAATTAATCTTTCTCCTACTCCAAAGATATCAATTCGAGCTCCACCATATACTAAACTAAGAATAGCATTTTCATCAAGTGAATTAGATGCTATAATCTTACAATCGTTTAATCCTGCCCTATCTAACATTTCCCTAGCAACTATGGATAATTCTAATAGATCGCCGCTATCTAATCTAATACCTTTTAAACGATAACCATTAGGTATTAAATAATTTTGGGCTACCTTGATAGCATTTGGAATACCTGATTCTAAAGTATTATAAGTATCTACTAAGAAAACACTCTTATCTTTAAAAGTTCTAGCATATGCCATAAAAGCATCATATTCACTATCAAATTGTTCAATATAACTATGAGCCATAGTACCAGCTGTTGGAATACCATATTCTTTACCTGTTTCTAAACACGATGTACCAATACAACCCCCAATATAGGCATATTTAGCTCCTTCTACAGCTGCTGATTCTAATTGAGCTCTACGAGTACCAAACTCTAATATTCCTCGACCGTGTGCAGCATTGACCATACGATTAGCTTTTGTTGTAACTAAAGATGGATAATTAACTAATAATAATAACTTTGTTTCCAATAATTGAGCTTCAATAGCATTAGCTCTAACCGTAATAATAGGTTCATTAGGGAAGACAACAGTACCATCTGGAACAGCATAAATATTACCAGTAAATTTAACAGTCTTTAAATATGATAAAAATTCTTCATCATATATACCCTGTCTTCTTAAGAATTTAATATCACTATCAGTAAATTTAAAGTTTTTAACATAATCAATAACCTTATCTAAGCCATTAAAAATAACATATCCACCTTCACCTGGTATCTTTCTAAAAAAATAATTATAATAACTAGTTATCTCTTTATGTTTACCCTCTTTAAAGTATGAATAAGCCATTGTCATTTGATATTCATCCATTATTAAATTTCTATTTTCCATATTCTCACTCCTTTTCATATTTCTTAACTAGTTGTGCTCCTGCTTGTTGTATAAACTTATAAGCCATTTGATTCCATTCATTACGATTATGAGATGGGGCATCATAAGTATCAATAGCATTTTCTGGGACAATAATATTTATATCTTTACCTACTTCATTAAAGAAGTTTTTAAGGGCTATAACTACTCCCATGACACATATATCAGTACAGCAACCAGTAATAACTAATTCGGTTAGGGACTTCATATTATTAATATAAGCTCTTAATTCATCAGTAATATACCCACCTGTTGAATTTTTAGGAAATATTTTAATATGCTCTTCATATTCCTTTAATTCATCAACTAATGTTGATTCTTTAGATTCTATTAGACAGTGTGCAGGATAATTCTTAAACTCTAAACTATCTTCATTATGTGAATCATTATATGCCATTATAGGTAATTGATTATCTATAAATAGTTTTGTTAATCGCACATTCTCTTCGATAATACCTTGAATCTTAGGATCTGCTAAAGCTCCTTCTCTTAAGA
Organism: Bacilli bacterium; assembly: GCA_046704245.1. Classification (GTDB taxonomy): domain Bacteria; phylum Bacillota_I; class Bacilli_A; order RF39; family UBA660; genus UBA660. The sequence goes on along the minus strand of JBJKSD010000026.1, from coordinate 10,918 downwards.
ATCCATTAACCATATCAACTATGATTAACCCTGATTTGACCATTTTTAATTCTTCTTTTGTTAACATATTAATAAATCCTCCAATCTCTTTTTACTAATTTGTTAATAACATTATATTAATAAGTATTAAAAATGTCAATACCTTTTTAACATTTTGTTAAAAAGAAATAAAAAATCTAGTCAATTTGACTAGATTTTAAAGTAATTTACACCTGCTTCAAAAATTTTCTGATCCATCTCTCCATATATATTTTTATATCGATTGTTGCCTATTCTTTCCGAGTGGGCCATTTTTCCTAATATTCTACCATTGGGTGAAACTATACCTTCAATAGCTTCTGTCGAACCATTAGGATTATATGGAAATAACATCGTCGGATTACCTTCACTATCGACATATTGCGTAATTACCTGACCTTTTTTAAATAGTGTTTCTAGCATTTGTTTAGAAGCTATAAAACGCCCTTCCCCATGCGAAACAGGAAGCATATGATAATCTCCCACATCAACATTAGTTAACCATGGAGAATTGATAGAACAAACTCTAGTTCGTACCATTTGCGAAACGTGGCGACCAATAGTATTAAAAGTTAAAGTAGGATCTTTATCGGTTAATGGTCTTATTTCTCCATATGGTAATAAACCTAATTTAATTAGGGCTTGAAAACCATTACAAATACCTATTATTAATCCATCTCGATTATTTAATAAATCTTCAATAGCTTCTTTTAATATTGGATTACGAAGTACAGTAGCTATAAATTTACCTGATCCCTCCGGTTCATCACCAGCACTAAACCCTCCTGCCAACATTACAATATTAGCTCTTCTAATAGCTTTATTTAATTCTTTAATTGATTTATGAATATCTACGATTGTTTTATTCTTAAAAATTACTAGTTCTACTTTAGCTCCAGCTTTTTCAAAAGCTCGTTTGGAATCATATTCACAATTAGTGCCTGGAAAAACAGGAATTATTACTAAAGGTTTATCTATCTTCTTATTTGGCTTAATATTTAATCTTTTAACATAATCTTTTATAATTATCTTTCTATCTTGTTCTTTAGTTGTTATAGGGAAAATATCTTTTAGGGGAGATGAATACCACTTATAAATTTCATTTAAGGTTATCTTATCTTTTTTATAAATTAAATATGGCTCCTTTATTGTTTCACCGATAATTGAACAATTATTTATTGGTTCTGATAATTCAATAACAATATCACCATAATTCATCATAAATAATTGTTCTTTTGATACATTATTATTTAATTTTATTCCTATTTTATTACCAAATGTCATTTTAGTGATAGCTTCGATTATACCTCCTGCTTTTACAGTATAAGCCGATAATATTTTACCTTCTTTATTTAATTGTAATAACTTATCATATTTTTGCTTTAAATCATTAAAATCAGGGATAAAAAATTTATCTCTCTTTAATGATACAAGAGCTATTGGATGACCTATATCTTTAAAATGAGGGGTAATAATATTATTAACATCGGTAGTGGTAATAGCAAATGAAATTAAGGTTGGTGGTACATCTAAATCCATAAATGAACCAGACATACTATCTTTACCACCAACAGCAGGCAAATGAAGAGCTTTTTGAACTCTAAAGGCTCCTAATAGAGAGCTAAAAGGCTTACCCCATTTAGTCTTATCATCTCGTAATTTTTCAAAATATTCTTGAAAACTAAAACGAATATGACGATAATCAGCACCCATAGCTACTATCTTTGATATTGATTCAATTATGGCATAAATAGCTCCATGATAAGGTGACCATTTGGCAATAAGAGGGTTATAACCATAAGCTACTACTGAAGTTGAAGTTGTTTCCTTATCTAATACTGGTATTAAAGCTACCATACCTTCAATTGGGTTATTATTAGTTTTACCACCATATGGTGATAAGACCGTATTAGCACCAATTGAAGAATCAAACATCTCTACTAATCCTTTTTGATTACATACTAATAATGATGACAAAGTATCTTGTACCTGTTTTTTAAAGGATAAGTTCTTTTTTAGTTTAAAAGGCGCTCTATTAAATGAAGGTAAGGTCACTTTAATATCTTGATAACGTTTAGCGCCATTAGTATCTAAAAAAGAGCGATCTAAATCGACAATTGTTTGTCTTTGATAATTCATAACTAAACGATTATTATTGGTTATTTCCGCCACTTTTACTACCTCTAAGTTCTCATTATGGCAAGCTTTGATTATAAAAGCGACATCTTTCTTTTTAACTACTACCGCCATTCTTTCTTGTGATTCAGAAATAGCTAACTCTGTGCCTGTTAACCCATCATATTTTTTTAATATAACATCTAAATTAATATTTATACTAGGCGCTAACTCACCAATGGCTACACTAACACCGCCAGCTCCAAAATCATTACAACGAATAATCTTAGATGCTACTTGAGGATCTCTAAATAAACGCTGTATTTTTCTTTCTTCAACAGCATTACCCTTTTGTACTTCGGCTCCGCATTGTGAAATAGTATCAATATTATGTGATTTAGAAGATCCAGTAGCACCGCCGCACCCATCACGGCCAGTACGTCCCCCTATTAAAAGTACTATATCGCCCTTTTTTGGTTCTAATCTTTTTACTTGTTTTTTAGGTGCAGCTCCAACAACAGCTCCCACTTCCATCCTTTTAGCTATATAACCTTCATCATATATTTCATGAACATAACCAGTAGTAAGACCTATTTGATTACCATAAGATGAAAAACCTTTAGCCGCTTCTTTAGTTATCTTCCTTTGCATCAATTTACCTTTGATAGTATCTTTCATCTTTGTTCTAGGATCCCCACTACCAGTAATTCGCATAGCTTGATAGACATATGACCTTCCCGATAATGGATCTCTAATAGCTCCGCCCAAACAAGTAGCAGCTCCTCCAAAAGGCTCTATTTCAGTAGGATGATTATGAGTTTCATTCTTAAACATCAATAACCATTTTTCAATACCCTTATTAGTCTTAACATCTATTGCTAAACTAACAGCATTTACTTCTTCAGATACTTCTAAATCATCTAACATTCCTTTTTTGCGTAATTCTTTTGCTGCTATGGTAGCTAAATCCATCAATGATATAGGTTTATCTTTAATATTATAGACAAAACGTCGACTATGTCGATAAGATTTTAAATCTTCCTCTAAAACAGCTTTAAAGTTACCATTTTCAATCTCAATATCATTAATAATAGTATTAAAAGTAGTATGACGACAATGATCAGACCAATATGTATCTAATACTTTTATTTCTGTTTCAGTCGGATTACGTTTTTCTTTCTTAAAATAATCATGTATAAGTAATAAATCATCTAAATTCATAGCTAAATTATTATCTTTTAAAAAAACAGCCAACTCTTTTTCATTAAAATTAATAAAATTATTGATTATTTTAACAGGAGATATAGTTATACCATCTTCATCTAAACTTTTATATTTATCTAAAGTAGCTACTCTAGTATCAATAGGATTTATTAAGTAATTAGTAATCTTCTTTAAATCACTATCACTTATATTATTAAAAATTAATACTCTAGCACAACGCACCTTAACATCATTACTACCAGTTAAAATACTTAAACATTGAATAGTTGAATCAGCTCTTTGATCATATTGCCCTGGTAAATATTCAATAGCTAATACTTTTTCTTTATTTTTAAAAGGATAATTTTCAATATATATATCATCAACCATAGGTTCAGCTAAAATGGTATTAATAGCTTGTTTTAATATTTTTCGATCAATTCCTTGAATATCATAACGATTAAGTATTATTATATCTCTTAAATTTTTAATTTTTAACTGTTCTATTAAATCATCCTTTAAAGCTTTAGCGTTAGCAGCATAATCTTGTCTTTTTTTAACAAATATTCGATCCACTCTACTCATTTTTATTCCCCTTAATCTAACTTAACCTGATTATTATTTTCAATAATCTCCCCTATTAAATATCCTTTTTCTTTATTCTTATTTATCATATCAAGTATTTGTTTAACATCTTTTTTATTAACTACCATTACCATACCAATACCCATATTAAAAGTATTAAACATATCTCTATCAGTAATCTTCCCTTTAGTTTGAATTAGTTTAAATATTGGTTGTATTGGCCACGTTCCCCTATTTATCTTTACCCCATATTTTTTAGGAAGCATACGGGGCATATTTTCAATAAATCCCCCTCCTGTTATATGAGCAATAGCTTTAACTCTATACTTATCCTTAATTTTATTAATAATGGATACATAAATCTTAGTTGGTTTTAATAATTCTTCACCTAAAGTCATACCTAATTCATCATAGTATTCAGTTAATACTTTTTTATTATTAACTTTAAATACTTTTCTAACTAATGAATAACCGTTACTATGTAATCCAGAAGATGCTATCCCAATAACACCATTCCCCTTTTTTATATTCTTACCATCTATTATCTTATCTTTATCTACTATACCAACAGCAAAACCTGCTATATCATATTCATCTTCTTTATAAAAGCCAGGCATTTCAGCCGTCTCACCACCCACTAATGAACAATTAGCAAAAACGCATCCATCAGCTATACCTTTTACAATATTAGCAACCTTTGTTGGTATGTTTTTTCCTAAAGCAATATAATCAAGAAAAAAAAGTGGGTCAGCACCACAACATATTACATCATTAACACACATAGCTACACAATCTCGACCAATAGTATCATGTTTATCTAGATAAAAAGCTATTTTTAATTTAGTACCTACTCCATCTGTACCTGATACCAGCACCGGTTTATTATATTTTTTCTTATTAATAGCAAATAAACCACTAAAACCACCTATATCTGATAATACTCCCTCTTTTATTGTTCTTTTTATCTGCTTTTTAATTAACTTTACTGCTTCATATCCCGCTTCTACATCTACTCCAGCTTTTTTATAACTATTCATACCTTTCTCCTTATATATAAATTATAACAAAAAAAACTAACTTATTATAGTTAGATTTTTTATTATTTAGTCTTAGTTAAAACGGGACTTTTATCTCCATGTGATAATCTATTATTTTTATTAAACTCATCCAAAATTGCCCTTGCATTCTTCCCAATATCCATATGCTCTCTTTGGTCTAAAACTCCAGCATCCCAAAAATAAGCAAATTGAGCATCCTTAAATTTTCTTCCCTCTACTTCAGCTGCATATACAGATAAACATCCATCAATAGCATCAAAAAAATATGGCGTTGTTATAATTGTTTGTTCATTAATATTGTCAATTCCTTTATTTCTTTCTTTTATTATTTCTCTAGTGTCTTCAATTATCTTATATAATTTTTTACAATTGATATCATATAATACAACCGACTCACCTTTACTTAAAATATTAGCAGCGACTTTGGGATCTTGAGTTGCATTTTTTTTACCCTTATATATAACTTGTAATACGCTCATTATTTCCCTCCTTATATTCATTATAACATAATTCTTAGTGTTTAAAATGACGAGTATTTATATGTATCATAGGTTTCTCTAATTGATTACATACATCAATAGATTCGTTATCTTTTATAGAACCTTTAGGCAAAATAAAGGCTTCTATTCCTGCTTTTATGGCCTCTTCTACACTATCTTTAAATGGGAAAAAGGCATCAGATGCTAATACTGCTCCTTTAGCATTATCTTTAGCATTTTCAATAGCAATTCTTACAGCATTCACTCTATTGGGTTGCCCCATACCTATACCCAAAGTTTGTCCACCTTTAGCTATAACAATCGCATTAGATCTTGTATGCTTAACTACTTTTAAGGCAAATACTAAATCTTCTAATTGTTCTTTAGTTGGTTTATTATTTGTAACAAAATTAAGACCATTTTTATCAAATAATATATCATCAGGAGTTTGGACAAGCATACCGCCATTTATCTTTTTCATATCATAATTACTTTTTTCTTTTGATAAATGGCCAGGTAATTCTAATATTCTAACGTTCTTATGCTCACATAAAATATCAAGAGCTTCTTTAGTATATGAAGGAGCGATTACTATTTCAATAAATACATCATTGATCTTTTTAGCTATCTCCTCATTTACTTCTCTATTTAAGGCAATTATTCCTCCAAATATTGATATAGGATCGGCATTATAAGCTTTTATATAGGCATCATATATATTATCGGCACTACCAACACCACATGGATTAGCGTGTTTTACAGCTACAACAGTAGGTTCAGCAAATTCTTTTAATAATTCTACCGCCCCATTAGTATCGTTGATATTATTAAACGATAGTTGTTTCCCATTAAGTTGTCGAGCATTGACAATACTACCTTTACTAGCATTTATTTCTCTATAAAAGGCTGCCTCTTGATGAGAATTCTCACCATATCTCATCACTTCAGCTAATTCATAACCAAAAGTAATATGCTTGGGAAAATCTTTAATATTAAATTTATCTTTTAAATAGTTAGCGATTAAAGTGTCATAAAAACTAGTATATTGGAATACTTTATAAGCTAGTATAGCTCTAGTAGCTAATGAGATATCTCTATTTTGACGATATTCCTCAATAACCATTGAATAATCATCGGGGTCTACTATAACTACTACATGGCGATAATTTTTAGCCGCAGCTCTTAGCATAGTAGGGCCACCAATATCAATGTTTTCAATTGCTTCTTCTAAAGTAACTCCTTCTCTTAAAATAGTTTGTTTAAATGGATAAAGATTAACTACTACTAAATCAATTGGTTCAATCCCTAATTTTTCTATTTCCTCCATATGTTTATTATTTTCTCGAACAGCCAATAATCCTCCATGTATTTTTGGATGCAAAGTCTTTAAACGTCCATCTAAACATTCAGAAAAACCCGTTAGATCTGAAACTTCTTGAACATCTATGCCTGCTTCCCTTAATACTCTAGCTGTTCCTCCCGTCGATATAATTTTAACCCCATCTAATTTTAATTCTTTAACTAATTCTACCATTCCCGTCTTATCTGATACACTTATCAAGGCATTTTTAATCATAGTATTTTCCCTTTCTAATATATATTTTTCATACTACATGCCTTTCATTTTTACTAATAATTATTATTATAACATAAATTTTAATTATAAATTATATGTTATAATTATCCTATTGGAGGATAATTATGGAATTATTAGCTATATTAGATTGTGGTGGTCAATATACTAAAGTTATTGATAAAAAGGTAAGAGAATTGGGGGTAAAAAGTGATATTTTACCTATAAATACTAGTCTTAAACAATTAAAGAAATATAAAGCTATTATTCTATCGGGTGGCCCTAATAGTGTATGGGCTAAAAATGCTTTAACATTTAATCACAATATTTTTAAGCTTGATATTCCAATACTCGGTATATGTTATGGTATGCAGTTAATATGTGATTATTTTGGGGGTCAAGTATCACCTCATGTTAAAAAAGAATATGGTGAAACAAAAATAAAGATTGATCTATCATCACCTATATTTAGAGATATTAATCAAGCTAAGCAATTAGTTTTAATGAGTCATGGTGATTCAATTAAAACAATACCTAATAATTTTAAAGTGATAGCTAAATCTAATGATATTATAGTTGGTATAAGTAATGAAGGAAAGAAAATATATGGCTTACAATTTCATCCAGAAGTAGATTTAACTGTTGAAGGTAAAACAATGTTATATAATTTTATCCGCCGTATAGCAGCATTTAAAGAGGTTTATACATTAGAAGATCGTATTCAAACATCTATTAACTATATAAAAGATAAAGTTAAAAATAATAAGGTAATTGTTTTAGTAAGTGGGGGTGTTGATTCAGCTGTTACAGCTGCTCTTTTATTAAAAGCTCTTAATCCAGATAATATATATGCTATTCATATTGATCATGGTTTAATGCGTAAAAATGAAAGTGATTTAATTTGTGATAACTTAAAAACATTAGGTCTAAAACATCTAATTAGAGAAAAGGCAGAGGATGTTTTTTTAAATACAACGATAAAAAGAAATAAAATAATTATAGGACCCTTAACATCTTTAACTAATCCTGAAGATAAAAGAATATTAATTGGTGAATTGTTTATCAAAGTAGTAAAACAAGTAGCTAATAGATTAGGTTTAGATTTCAATAAAACTTTTATTGCCCAAGGAACTTTAAGACCTGATTTAATTGAAAGTGGTAATCCCGATGTTAGTAATTATGCTCATAAAATAAAAACTCATCATAATGATATTGATATTATTAGAAAAGCTCGCCAAAAAGGATTAATAGTAGAAACTAATTGGGACTGGCATAAAGATGAAATAAGACAAGTAGCTAGAATATTAGGTTTAGATGAAAGAATAGCCTCTAGACAGCCTTTTCCTGGTCCTGGATTAGGTATTCGTATCTTATGTAATAAATATCTTAAAAAAATTAATAATCAACAACCACTTATTAATTTATTAACTGACTATAATGGTTTAATAACCCCTATAAAATCAGTTGGTGTGCAAGGTGATTGTCGTAGTTATAAAAAATTAGTATTAATTTGGGGTAAACAATTAGATTTTAAATGGAACGATATATATAAGTTAGGTAAACATATTACCGATAATATTCATACTGTTAATCGTATTGGATATATTTTAAACGCTAATCCCAATACTAAAGATATTAAATATCATACAATGAATATAAATAAAGATAATATTAAATTACTTCAAGAAATAGATAACTTAGTAACCACTAATCTAAATAAAAATATTAGCCAGACATTTGCTGTTTTATTACCCATAGGTATAACTAAAAAATATTCTATAGCTATTAGAACTTTTATTACTAATGATTTTATGACTGGTAGACCAGCTATTATAGGTAAAGAAGTAACAAAGCAAGAATTAAAAAAATTAGTTAATATAATAACTAATAAATTTAATGATGATATAGAATTTATAATTTATGATATTACTAGTAAACCACCAGCAACATGTGAATGGGAATAAAAAAACTAATATTTAATTAGTTTCTTGGCAAAATTTCTCTGTACCAGTGGTACACAATTCTTTTTATGAACAATTTCAAAACGCCGTTCTTCATAATTAACTACTATTGTTCTATTTCTAGGTAAAGCCAGAACATTAAAATCCCATTTTTCAAATATTGCTTTTCTTTCATTAGTTGATTTAAGTGTTTTCCCTAAAATTTTAACAGCATATACTGATTCACAACCATCTATTGCATCAAAAGGTTCTGACTTTTGGATAATAATTTGTTCATATACGTCATCTTTTTTTTCATTTTCTAATTGTAATATTTTTACTACTCTATCAATTAATTCATTAATATTATCAATATCGCCGCCACAAAACATTACAACAAAACCTAATTCTTTTAATATTTTAATAGCTTTTCTAGGATCTTGGGTAGCTAATTCTTTTCCCCAATAAGTTACTTTTGGTACTGCCATTACTTATTCCCCCTAAATAAATTATATCATAGTTATTGAATATTCCTATTAGTAAAAATTTTTTTAATTGGTTTAATATTACTATTTAATTCTGCATTACTACCATCCATAGTAACTAATTCATCTTCACTTTTACGAATTACAAATAAATCGTGTCCTTTATTTCTAGTTTTTAATACTGCTAATCTTTCAGCGCCCGCTAAACATAATCCTTCATATGATATTGTTCCCTTCTCCTTAGGAATGCCATCACAAATATTAGAACCTATTTGAGCTCCAATATCATAAACTAAAAATCTCTCTAATGCTTCTTTGCTATACACTTCTAGTACTGCACTTATAATTACTGTATATAAAGCACGATAAGTAAAGTGTTCTGATTTAATTGCTAACAAATCAGCTACAAGATCTTTAACGTGTTCAAGGGACGTTTTCCCTTGAGCCTTTTTTTCTCTATTTAGACATTTCTTACATATAGTAATTATTTCCCATGCCTGTAAAGAAATAATCGCTGGTGAATTGTCTTCCATATAATCACCTATTTTATATTAATTTTAACTAATTAATACCTATTATAAATACTAGCTAATAATGGATTAACAGCTCCAATATCATAGATAGCATTTTTAGAATGATCATTAGGATCAGTTATCTTAATAGCTAAATATGTATCTGAATATGGAAAGGCTGTTAACATATAACTACTACCATCCATTATATAATAAGCGGTTATTGAATAATAAGTCTTTGTATTATTATTTGTAATATTATTCTTATTTTCAATTCTAGGAAACATTATTTTATTAGCATAATCAAAGAATTTATCAACATCAGTCTTACTAACAGTTTTACTATCACATTTCATATTATTATTTACTAATACACATTTATTAATATTAACTTCTCTAATATCTGCTTTAGTTATAACTTTAGTTAGCCAATCATTATCTAATACAAATTCATTTTCACAATAATTACCAAAATCATAAGTTAAATATATTTTATTAAAGGGAAAACCATTTTCTATATAGTACTTACTTATTGTAATATCTATATTCTTATCATAGAAATAACCTTCATCATAACAAGCATGTAGGTTTTCAACATATTTACTTAAAGTATCTTGAGTAACTCTAACGCCTCTTAAAGTAGTAAAAGTAGCATTATATTTTCCGTGTTCTTCTCTAAAATATGAGAATAAAGGTAATGGTATTTTTGACTTCTTGCCAGCTTTATTAGTTACTTCATAATAACTTTTAAAATAAGTTTTATTAGTAAGTCCTATTATTAAAAAAGTTCCAATTATTACTATAATTACAATTAATGATATTATTAATATTCTGTTTTTCATATATACTCCTGTCTCTTCTCATTTTAACACAAAACTCTAGTATATTTACTTGAGTTTAACTAAGTTTACTGCTATTTGCTATATTTTATGGTATTATCTTTTCCATCA
>JBJKSD010000025.1:0-2595 GCA_046704245.1 Bacilli bacterium | reverse complement strand
CAATTTTAAAATAAGCAACACTAGAACCAGCAACATATGTTCTAATTTCACCTACATATTTAGGATCTTGTGCACTTCTTATATTCAATAGTGGATATGATTGAGTTACTACTTTAATTAATACTCTACCATTAACTGGTTGATGTTGTGTTTCTGTACTTAATACTTCTTCCATTACTTTATTATTTAGTTTATAAAAATATTCACTTTAAAAAATATTGTTCTGTTATACATAAAGCGAGTTTAATTAATATGACAAATAATTATATTATTATCTATTTTTGTATTATAAAGACTAAATATATGTTACAAAATTTTATTTTCAAAGCATTATTAAAATAAAAGTTGTATTTACATTATATACACTATAAATATCATTATTAAAATTCATATTTAATATAGTTAAACTACTCATTATCAATATAGATTCTACTATACATTATATATAATATATTCCTTATATAAAAAACTTGCATATATCAAAAATTTATATTAACTTTACATTTTATTTTATAAAAATAAAAATAAACATAAAGATAAAATTAATAAATATATTAATGCAATTTATAATGCAATATTTATTATTTAATAAACTTCCTAATATTATATTATATATTCTTTATAATATAATTTTTAATAATATAAAATTTATAGATTTAAATAATATGTTTTATTGGTAACAGCCAATAGAAGATAAATATGATGGATTTGTTTATTTAATATAGTAATTAATGAACTTAATAATATGACAAATAATAAAAATGAAAATATTAAATTGAAAATAATAGATAATAAAGGTAATATTAATTATATTGCTGAATGTGATCCTATAAATAAAGATAATGAATCTAGTGTTGATATTATTGTTAATTTATTCAAACTTGGAACAGAAGCTAAATTTGAATTAATTAAACCACTTGCTAAAGTTACTCTTAGTAATAGAAAATATAAAAGATTAATTAAAAGATATACTAAATATTATAATAAGATAGGAAAAGATAAATCTAGTAATATATTTAATAGGATTAAAGTAATTATTAAAAATATAAAATTTAGTATTTGTATTTAAGAAGATGAACCTCCTTCAGACACGTACCCTGTTCCTAATCTCGGCGAGAATCCCCCGCCTACAATTCCAATACTTGGTTTTGTAAATTTATAATTTAAATATTTAAATGCTATGAAAGCAATCGTAAAAACTAGCCTTTTCTTGGGCAAACGTGATGACAAAGGTAATGTCGATCCTACAACCAGATTTGATAAGAATGGTAAAGAAGCTATCTTTATGCTTCCTATCGCTGGTAAATTTCCTTAAGGTGCAAACGTTGTATCAGGTACTGTTGCTGAAGGTCTTCATATGAAACCTAATAAGGTGTATCAAATCACTATTCAACGTAATGCATCTCGCCCTGTCAATGTTGTTGATGATAACAGATATCCTAATTGGGTTATCAGTATTGACAATGATACTGACAATGACGGTGAATATAAATCATTGAGTGCAGTTGAGAATCTTCAGGCAAGTATGATTCTTGGTGACACTCAGATTATCAGTGCCGGTGTTGTTGCAAATGCTTTTGCAGGTCAATTGCCCCCAAATGCTGGTGGTGAAGGTGGTGACGAATAGTCATAACATATAGGAGTCTATCCAATTGAGGATAGACTTCTTTTTCGTAAAATCTATATATTTATTACTATGACTAATTCTGAATATATTAATCAACTTGAACTTGATAGAGCTATAATTAAAGATAGTTACTATGAAACTAAAGATCTTCCTAGAAAGAAAAAGAAACAAGCAAGAAAGATTATTAATAAACATTTAAATCATGTTAATAGTCTTATAAATGCTGCTAAAATAAATATTTAATTTAATAATTTATGTATCATGGAACATATAAGATTATACAATGCAAATGCTATTACTGATGTTAATAGACTTGCAGATAAAGTAAATGAACTTATTGATAAGTTTAATATTATTGTTAAATATCTTGAAAACCAAACTAGAATTAATGAAAATAATCGTGATATGATTATTAAAGTTGGTAATTGTTGTAATGATAATATTAATAATCTTAAAGTTATCAATTCTCAACTTAATATTAATCGCGAAAAGGTTTTAAAAGAACTTGATGAGATTACTAATGAAACTTCTAAATCTTAAACTATGACAACAGAAGATTGTACTTTTTTAAAAGATGAAGATAATCCTAATGCAGACGGATGTAAAGGTTGTGAATTTAATCTTAATCCAACTAGAGATATTGGTATATGTCAATTAAATCGGGATGATCCTAATTATTATGATTGTACTTATAAGGAAGGTATTTGGATTAAAAGAGATTCTCATGATATAATTGCTAATGAAGTAATTAATACTAAAAGATTTATTAATGATTTAGAAGTTTAAACTATGAAAAGATATTATGTCATTTTTAATTTAAATAATAATAAATATATTCACCTTAATACTAGTGATGATCACTTATATTATACTGAATTTGTAATTATGGCTGCTAAATTTAAAGATATAGAACAAGTTAATCTTTTTATGGATAATCTTACATTTAATTATAAATTAGATGGTGATGA
>JBJKSD010000024.1:0-13528 GCA_046704245.1 Bacilli bacterium | reverse complement strand
TACTTTAGTCTTAACTTCTTCTTTCTCATAACCAACAAATTTAGTATTCATTTATCATCGCTCCAGTATCTCTATTGTATAGTATTATAATTTCTTTTTCAATAAAAAAAGGACTAGGTCCTTTTTTTATTCTAAACTAAATATTTTAAACTTATCATTAAAGAAAACAAATAATATTTTAATGATAGCCACTATTGGTGTAGCTATAATCATACCTACTATCCCAAATAGATGACCAAATATTAATAATGATAAGATAATAGTAACCGGATGTAATTTCATAACTCTACTCATTACTAATGGTGTAATTAATTCACCTTCAACCATTTGAATAGCTACTATTACTAATAGAACTAATACCCCAATCGTTGTACTTTGCGCTAAACCTACGGTAACAGCTATGAAACCTCCAATATAAGGCCCTAGAATAGGAATAATATTAGTTATACCACATATTAATCCAAATAATAATGGAGCTCTTAAACCTACTAAATATAGTCCTAGAGAGGTAATTATAAAGACGATGAATGACATTACTAGGACTCCATTAACAAAATGCTTAGCTGTTTTATTAATAGCTCCCATAAGCATTTTAAAATCATCTTGAATACCAACAGGTACTAATTTTACTAAAGTAACACTAATTTTACTAAAATCAAATAACATGAAGAAACCAATCAATAATCCTACGGCAAAGTTACCTAAACCTGATACAAAACTAGTAATTACTTGTACAGCTAATGATGGTAAATTAGTAGTAATATTATTTTCATATTCTTCAATAAAATCAAATACTTGTGTTTTTAATGAACTAACATCAAAATTAGCACCAACATCTATTTTAACTAATATACTGTCAATCCAATTCTTTAAGGTATCAACTATATTAGGTAAAGTTGATACAAATTCATTAATCTGTGATGAAAATAATGGAATAAAAGCATCAAAGAAGATATATAAGAATAGTAATAAACCAGTGTAAACTATTATGGTTGCTAATACTCTATTAATATCTTTGCGCTGTAAATAATTAACAAAGGGATTTAATAACCAAGCAATAATGAAACCAATAAAGAATGGTGTCAATATTCTTAAGATTGAAAAGATAAAAGCTAATATCCCCCACTTTTCAAATATTAAAGTTATGGCATAAATACCTATGATAAGTAAAAATATCTGCATTATTTTCAAGATGTTACCTGATGATATAATCAATTCATTTAATTTTTGAAATTCAATTTTATCATCATTATTTCTTCTAAACATACCTTCACCTCTATAATAAAATTATAACATTATATCCATATAATGTAAATTAAAAACCCCGAGTTTATCGGGGTTTGTTTACATCATATCTTCTAGCTCTTCTATACCTTTTTCTCTTATGTTGTACATTATATTATCAATCATGTTTTTCATTCTACCATTTCTCATGCTTAGGCAGATTATGACTATGGCACCACCAATAATCATATATGGTAATGCACACCTCATTTTCATTTATATCACCTCTTAGCTAAAAAATATGACTGATATCCTATATAACAATAAGACATCATTCATATTATGGAATGTTAATTATTTTTTATACCGTTATTCAAGATTAATTGCTCCCAACAATTCTTTTAATATTGTCTTTCTAATATTAGTTTCATTATTCATTATACCTTTAATAAAAGCCCCTTTTTCACCAATAATATATAGTTTCTTTTTAGCTCTAGTAACCCCAGTATAAATTAATTTACGATATAACATTCGGCTATAAGCATTAGCCATTGGCATAATAACAGTATCAAATTCACTACCTTGTGATTTGTGAATACTAATAGCATATCCATGTTTAATATTAATAAAATCACTAGGTGTATATTTAATAATATTACCATCAAAATTAATATAGATCTCTTTCTTATCATTATTAACTATCTTATCAATAATACCTATATCACCATTAAAGACATTCTCATCAATCATATTAACTAACTGTAATATTTTATCATGTTCACGATAGGTAACTTCACCTACTATTAATTCATTTTTATTCTTTGATGACGGATTAAAAACAGCTTGTAATAATTTATTTAAATTATCGATACCATTTTCCCCTTTATATATAGGTGCTAATATTTGAATCTCTTTATAATCTAATTTTTTAGTTAATTTTTCTTCACATATCTTTTTAATATTATTTTTAATATCACTAGGTGAACACTCAATTAATTTATATTCATCTGTTTCATATAGATATTCAAAAGCTGTTTCACCATTTTTTATATCGTGAGCTAAAGAGATAATCGCTGAATTTTCATTTTGCCGATATAAAGTTTCTAAGAAGATGACATCTAATACTTCACTCTCAATTACATCTTTTAATATTTGGCCAGTACCAATACTAGGTAACTGATTAAAATCACCCACTAATATCAGTTTAATATTTTTAGGTAACCCTTTTATTAAACTATCAAAAAGTAATGTATCGATCATACTTACTTCATCAATAATAACAAATTTAACATAAGCTTTATTATGTTCGTTGACACCAAAACTATTAGTTTCTTTATTCCATTTTAAGAAACGATGAATAGTAGTAGCTGGTAGTAAAGTAGCTTCACTTACTCTTTTAGCAGCTCGGCCAGTTGGTGCTAACAAAACAATTTCTTCGACTAATTTATCATAACTTAATTTATTCATTTCTTTATATAATTCAACTATACCTTTAATAATAGTTGTTTTACCAGTACCTGGTCCACCAGTAATAATTAATAGATCATTGATAATACTTTTCTTTATAGCTTCTTTCTGTTTATCATTATATTGTAAACTAAAATAAGTTTCTAATTTAGTTAAATAATTATTCATCTGTTTTAAATCTTTATTTATATGACTGCTTAAATAACTTAAAAAATTAGCAATATTTAATTCAGCATGATAAAAGAGTGATAAAAAGTAACGATTATTATCAATTATAATTCTTTTTTCTTCAGCTAATGACGAAAGACATTCACTAATTTGTTCATAATCAATATTAGTATGCAAACATCTAATAGTATTAGTAATTATTTCTTCTGCTGATAAGTAGGTATGACCATACTGATTACATAATTCATTCATTACATACTCGATACCAGCTTTTATCCTTCTAGTATCATTAGCACTAATACCTAATTGATTGCGTAATTTATCAACTTTATCAAAATTAATATTATTGATATCATTAACTATTTGATAAATATTTTCTTCACATATCTTCTTAGTATTATCTTTATAGTAATTATAAATTAATAAGGCATCTTTAGCATTAAAACCTAATTCAAATAGATATACCATAATTGTATGACTTTCCTCATAAGCCAGTAATGAATTATATATTTTAACGGCTATCTTTTCCGTAATACCAGGTACCGTTAATAATTTATGATAATCATTTAAGATAATTTCTAAACAATCATTACCTAAAACTTCTACTATCTTTATAGCTGTCTTTTCACCTATACCTTTAAATAAACCACTAGCTAGAAAAGCAATTAAAGTATCTTTATCTTCTGGTTTAACTCGTTCATATTCTGATACTTTAAATTGAATACCATAACGTGGATGGTTGATAAATTCACCATAAAAAAGATATGTATCATCTTCATTTAATTCATGAAAATAACCAGTAAAAGTAATTGTCTTATTAAGATATTCATCTAAACTATTATTGCTTACTTCTCTAACCTTAAATAATCCAATAATATAATTATCATCAGATTTATAAATATATCTTCTAAAATTACCTTTAATATTTAACTTCATGCCATCACCCGCTTCTATCCACCTCACCTATTAAATATGGATAATCAACATTATTTATTTTAATTGGTACTATTTCATTATACTTTATTTTAGCTTTGGTTTTAATCATTAAATAATTTGAAGTGTGTCCAATATAATAACCATTTTTAGTCGTTTCAACTAAAATATCTAAAGTTTTAGCTAAAAATTTACTCATATATTCTTTTTCTAGTTGTTGCGATAAAGTTAATAGTTTATTAACTCTAATCTTTTTTATATTGTTATCTATTTGATTATCCATCGCTGCTGCTCTCGTATTATCTCTTTTAGAATAAGGAAAGACATGTAGTTTAGCAAATTTTATCCTGTTAATAAAATTATATGTATTATTAAAATCATCATCTGTTTCATTGGGAAAACCCACAATAACATCTGTAGTAATAGCTATATTAGGTCTGATTGTTCTTATTTCACTAATTACTTTTTCAAAATAAGAAGTATCGTATTTTCGGTTCATTAATTTTAAAATCTTATTACTACCTGATTGCAAAGGTATATGTAGATGATCAGCAATAACATTATATTCTTTCATTAACTGTAATAGATTATCGTTCAATTCAGTAATTTCAATCGATGATATTCGAAGTCGTTGAAGCTTTTTAATTGTAACGATATCTTTTAATAGTAACGTAAAAGAATCATTATTTAAATCTTTACCATAACTACCAGTATGAATACCCGTTAGTACTATTTCAATATAGCCTTTATTAACTAAATTAGTTATTTCTTTTATAATTTCATCATGAGGTTTTGATCTAATACTTCCCCTAACATAAGGAATAATACAATAAGAACAATAATTATTACAACCATCTTGAATCTTAACAAAAGCTCTAGTGCGATTATAAAAAGTATCTAGGTTCATCGATTCGAACTGTTCATTACTTAAATCATATATTTTAACTATTGGTTCTTTATTTTTTATATATTGTTCAATATAATCTATAACCTTAGATTTATCTTTATTTCCAATAATTATATCAACACCAGCTATTTTACTTAATGCTTCATACTTTAATTGTGAATAACAACCCATAACAACAACAATAGCCTCTTTATTTTGTTTAATAGCTTTGTTAATCATTTTACGGCTTTTACTATCGCTCGTATTAGTAACCGTACATGTGTTGATAATATATATATCAGCTTTATTATTAAAAGGTATAATTTGATAACCCTTATTAGTAAATTGATTCATTAAATATTCTGTTTCATATAAATTAACTTTACATCCTAAAGTATAAAAAGCTACCGTCATTATTTACCTCCTCAAAATTAAAACCCCATTGGGGTTTTAATCTAACTTATCTTTTAATTCTTTTAAAGCTTTTAAAAACTCACTATTATTGCCAAGCTTTGACTGAATATTATCAGTCTTTTTATTATTATCTTCATTTAATTTAGTATGTTCATTTTTAATACCATATACTGGTGAAAGTAATGGTGAATTACTAAACTTTTTATCATCTTCAGTTTCTAAGGTCGGTTTGTGTTCATTCATTTTTTGTTTTATTTCATCAGGATTTAATTTAGTTGTTTTAGATAATAATTCTTCATAACTAATAATGGAATTTTTTTCTTGATCTTCTTCAAAAGAAGTAAGGGAAATATTTTTATTTTCTTGATCTTCTTCCATCCTTTTAGCAATATGATCAATATTAACAATATTTCTTTTAGCTATATCTTCGACAATATCAGGATGTTCACTAGCTTCCTTTAACTCTTCTGCTTCCTCTTTAATAATATTATCGACATTATCAGTAATAACTGGCAATCGATCTTCTTTTGCTTCGTTAAAATGACGATTCCTTTCAATAATACCTAAAACTATTATTAAAATTACTATAATAGAAAGCGTACTATAAAATATAATTAGACCTAAAGGACTCAAGCTGCCATAAAAAGTTATGAAATCATGGATAATGGAATTTAAAATATCTTTCATTTATCATTCACCTCATTAATTCATAATTAATAATACTAGCTACAAATAGTGATACTGTTTCGGTTCGAAGGATTCTATTACCTAATGATACTGGAATATAACCATTATCGATTAATAATTGTTCTTCTTCTTTTGTTATTCCACCTTCAGGTCCTACTACTATAACTATTTTATCACTAGGTTTTAATTTTGAAAATATCAGCTTTAGATTATTTTGTTTTTCAGTTACACTACATAATATTTTAATATCAAAATCTAAATTAATCAACTCTTTTATTGTCATTGGTCTATTAACCGTTGGTATTACTTCTCTTTTAGCTTGTTCACTAGCTTCCTTACATATTTTCTGCCATCTATTTAATTTAGTATCTATTTTATCATTTATTTTAATTACACAGCGCTTCATCATAATTGGCATAAAATGATTGACTCCTAGTTCAGTACCTTTTTGTAAGATTAAATCTAATTTATCTTCTTTTACTAAAGCTTGAGCAATAGTAATATTGATATCTAATTCATTATGTTCTTCTCTTTCTTCAATTAAAGATACTATTACCATATCATCTTTAATATCGATAATCTTTCCTCTATATAAGTTCCTATTATAACTTATTTCTATCTGATCATCGATCTTCATTCGCATGACATTGACCATATGATGATAATCATCACCAATAATGGTAACTATATTATTATTTTTATTATTAACAAAATATCTTTGCATAAACGTTCACCTTTTTATGGTATCTAAAATAATTGTATCACAAATAAATTATATTTTAAATATAAAATAAAAACATCCATTAGGATGTTTTATTTAATACTTCTATACCACCAAAGATAACGGTATAGTTAATGATTATTTCTTTATCAGCATCTTTATCGTTAGTTGTAAGTTTATTATCACAACCACCAAAGATTGGAAGTCCATTAAAGGTTACTTTATAACCGTCAGGTAATATTATTTTAGCGCCACCAAAGATTGAAGTAACATTAATATAACCTTTATCACCACTTAATTTTATATCACTAAAATCAATTCTAGCTTCACCAAAGGTTGAAAATATTTCACATTGAGTAAAATCTTGTTCTTCATTTTTATCTTTAATACCTCCAAAAATAGTAACATATGATTTTTGATTATTTTTTCTTTTAATACTAGTATGTTGTTCAAACAGTAAATGATAGCCAATTAAGACAAATATTAGAGGCCATAATACTGCACCAATAATACTCTTATCAATAACATCTAAAGTCTTAAGTAAATCATTAATACCATATAAAAGAATAATTAAAAAAATAATATCGAAGCGTTTACGTTCTTTCATCCCAATAATACCTATACTTATAACTGTTAATGGCCATAAATATGACATCATAGTACTAAAATTAACCATATCAAAGTTACTTAAAAATAAAAAGATACCTGTTAAAATAATAAACAAACCAAATATTTTTCTTATCATTATTTCTCTCCTATTCTATTTTATAATATAACATTTATTATTTAAATTGTAAATGTTATTACTATTATATGCCATAAAAAAAGCATTTATTGTAAATGCTTTTCAAAATCTTTAATAATATTATTACGATCTAAATTAGTATCTTTTAATTGCGATAATAATTGTTTTTGCTCTCTAGTTAAACCTTTAGGAATAACAACATTAATAATAGCATACATATCACCTTTTCGCTTAGTAGCTAAATCTTCTACTCCTTTACCTCTTAGACGATGTTTATCACCTGTTTGACTACCTTCAGGAATAGATAGCGTAACATTACCATAGAGGGTTGGTATTGGTCTTTTAGTACCTAAAGTTGCTTCGGTAATAGTAATAGGTACTTCTAGATATATATCGATACCATCACGATGATATATAGCGTGTTCCCTGACAGTAAATTCAATATATATATCACCGTTAGGTCCACCATTAATACCAGCTTCACCTTTACCCGCTAATCTTAATTGATTACCAGTATCGACACCTGCTGGAATAGTAACCGTAATATCTTTATTAACTTTTATTTGCCCATGACCATGGCATTTAGAACATACTTTATCATAGATTTTACCTGTACCTTCACATTCTGGACATTCAGTTCTAGTTACAAAAGCCCCAAAGAGACTTCTTTGTTCTTCAGATACATAACCACTACCATGACATTTAGGGCAAGTTTTTTCACCGAAGCCGCCACTACCATCACATTCAGGACATGTTTCTAAAATATCTAAGTTAATAACTTTCTTAGTCCCAAAGACCGCTTCTTCAAAAGTAAGAACCATTCTAACAATTGAATCTCTACCTTTTCTTGGTCTATTACTATTTTGACGCGTATTAAAATTAAATCCAAAACCGCTACCAAAAATATCACTAAAGATATCACTGAAATCAAAATCAGAGAAATCAAAACCACCATAACCTGAATTACCACCGGAGAAAGCTGCATGACCAAATTGATCATATTGTTTTCTTCTATTAGGATCAGATAAAACAGCATAGGCTTCTTGTATTTCTTTAAACTTAGCTTCAGCATCACTTTCTTTATTAACATCAGGATGATATTTTTTAGCTAACGTTCTAAAGGCACTTTTTATTTCTTTATCGCTAGCATTTTTACTAACACCTAATATTTCATAATAATCTTTTTTAGTTGCCATAGACACCACCTAACTATATTTATTTTAAATAATAGCAATATAGAAGTTCTAGTAATTATTACTAGAACTATCTATATTATTTTTCTTCATATTCAGCATCTATAACATTGTCATCTTTTTTATTATCTTTTGGTTCTTCGTTGTTAGTATTTTGTTCTGCTTGAGCTTTCTTTGATGCTTCTTCATATACTTTAGTTGCTAAACCCATAGCTTTTTCATTTAAGGCTTCTTTTTTAGTTTTAATAACCTCAATATCTTTATCTTCTAAAGCTTTCTTTAATTCATCGATTAATTTTTCAGTATCTTTCTTTTCATCAGCTGATACTTTATCACCTAAATCTTTAATAGCTTTTTCAGTAGCAAAGATAATTTGTTCACTATCGTTTCGTAAATCTACTTCTTCTTTACGTTTTTTATCTTCTTCTTTATGACTTTCAGCTTCTTTAACCATTCGATCAATATCATCTTCACTTAGGTTAGTAGATGCTGTAATAGTAATTGATTGTTCTTTATTAGTACCTAAGTCTTTAGCTTTAACATTGACAATACCATTAGCATCAATATCGAATGTAACCTCAATTTGTGGTATTCCTCTTGGTGCTGGTGGTATATTAGTTAATTGAAATCTACCTAAAGTCTTATTATCGCTAGCCATAGGTCTTTCACCTTGTAAGACATGAATATCAACAGCTGGTTGATTATCAGCAGCAGTTGAGAATACTTGTGATTTAGAAGTAGGAATAGTAGTATTTCTTTCAATTAAGATAGTATTTACTCCTCCTAAAGTTTCAATACCTAATGATAATGGAGTAACATCTAACAGAACGATATCTTCTACTTCACCAGATAAAACGCCTCCTTGAATAGCAGCACCCATCGCTACAACTTCATCTGGGTTTACTCCTTTATGAGGTTCTTGATCTAATTCTTTCTTTAATAACTCTTGAACCATTGGAATACGTGTTGAACCACCTACTAGGATAACTTTATCGATATCTTTATTAGTCATCTTAGCATCTTTCATGGCATTTCTTAATGGTGTTAAAGTAGATTCTACTAAATCACCTATTAATTCTTCTAGTTTAGCTCTAGTTAAGTTTAATTCTAAGTGTAATGGCCCTTCACTACCTTGTGATATAAATGGTAATGATATTTGAGTAGAAGTCATACCACTCAATTCTTTCTTAGCTTTTTCTGAAGCATCTTTTAATCTTTGCATTGCCATTTTATCTTTAGATAAATCGACGCCGTTTTCTTTCTTAAAGGTATCTACTAAATAATCCATAATTCGTTGGTCAAAGTCATCGCCACCTAATTTATTATTACCATTAGTTGCTTTAACTTCAAAGACCCCATCACCTAATTCAAGGATTGATACATCAAATGTACCACCACCTAAGTCATAAACTAAGATAGTATGTAATTTATCTTGCTTATCTAAACCATACGCTAAAGCAGCTGCTGTTGGTTCGTTGATAATTCTTTCAACTTCAAGTCCAGCAATCTTACCAGCATTCTTAGTTGCTTGTCTTTGTGAATCACTAAAGTATGCTGGTACCGTAATAACCGCTTTAGTAACTTTATCTCCTAAATATTTTTCAGCATAATCTTTCATATATCCTAAGATCATAGCACTGACTTCTTCAGGTGTATATTCTTTACCTTCAGCTGATACTTTTTGATCACTACCCATTAATCTCTTAATAGATACGATTGTATTTGGATTAGTAATCATTTGACGCTTTGCAGCATCGCCAACAATTCTTTCTCCATTCTTAAAGGCTACAATACTTGGTGTAGTTCTATTACCCTCTGGGTTAGGAATAACCTTTGGTTCTCCTCCCTCTAATACAGCTACACAACTATTTGTTGTTCCTAAATCAATTCCAATAATTTTACTCATTTTCTTTCTCCCTTTCTTTATTTACTTTGACCATTGCTGGTCTGATAACTTTATCTTTTAACATATAACCCTTTTGTAGTACTTCTAGTACTATACCAGGTTCTTTATCCTTATCTTCTTCCACCATAACAGCTTCATGAAGTTCAGGATCAAATGGTTTATTTAAAGCATCAATTTCTGATACTTCAAAATCAGTTAATACCTTTCTAAATTCTTCATAGGTCATTTTAAATCCAGCTAAGAATTTAGAAACTTCATCAGTTAAATTCTGATCATCCATATTGACCGCTCTCTCAAAATTATCGAGGATTGGCAATATATTTTTAATTAACTCTATATTACTATACTTTAGCAGTCTTTCTATTTCTTCTTCTTTACGACGTTTATAATTAATTAATTCCGCTTGATTTCTAAGTAGTTTTTCTTCTAATTCTTTAATCTTTTCAGTTAATAAACTTATTTCTTCAATATGTTTATCAACACTCTTTTTTTCTACTTTATGCTTTTTCTCGTTTTTCATTCTAGCACCTCTCTATATTATCTTTAATATAATTTAATAATCCAACAACTCGATCATATTCCATTCTTTTAGGACCTACAATCGCAATTGTTCCTTCATCATTACCAATAATATATTTAGTTTTAATAATAGTAATATCTTCATCTAAATTATTTTCAGACCCAATATATACTTTAATATCTTTATCTTTTTCTGATACATATCTTACTAATTCTTCACTTTCTAATTTAGTAATAATATCACGCATACGATCAGCACTATCAAATTCTGGTTGTTTTAAGAAATTACTTTTACCTAACATCTGCATATTATTCTTATTACTAAAATCAGCAAACGCTTTATAGAAAGCATTATATAATACTTCATGTTGTTTAACATACTTACCAATAATTGGTTTAATTTCAAACTCTAATTTACTACTTATCTCATCGATTGGTGTACCAATTAAAAGATTGTTAATAAGTTCTACGGTCTTTTTAATATCATCTAGAGGAATATTAGGAACATCCATTTGTTTATGTTCAACATGACCTCTATCAGTTATGACAATAGCAATAATCTTATCTTTATCAATTGGTACTATCTCAACTTGTTTTAATCTGTTTTCATTAGAAGAAGAACCAAGTACGATAGAAGTATAATTAGTAATCTCTGATATAATTTCCATACTTTTCATAATAACATCGTTAATTTGTAATGATTGATTATGAAAAATAGTCTGTAGTTTTAATACGTCTTCCCCACTCATCTTTTTAGCTTCCATTAAGTTATCAACATAATAACGATAACCTTTTTCACTAGGTATACGACCTGATGAAGTATGAGTTTTTTCAATATAACCTAATTCTTCTAGTTCAGCCATATCATTTCTAACAGTAGCACTAGAACAATCTAAAACTTTACATATATGTTTAGATCCTACTGGTTTAACTGTTTTAATATAATTTTCTACTATCAGTTTTAATATATCAGCTTGTCTTTTACTAATCATAAAAACCTCCCTAGCACTCATTTTAAACGACTGCTAAGTATATTATAATATTATGCTCTAGCATTGTCAATATATGAGTGCTAATTTATTTATGAAAATAAAAGACTAACTCACAGTCTTTTATATTATAGGAATAAATATGATAATTATTTATTTTTCTATATCATATAAATATTTAATTTCTGCCGCTGATAGAGCTCTATTATATAAGCGAACATCGTCCATACTGCCAGCAAATGGTAAATAAGATGTACTATGAGTACCAATATATAATGGTAAGCCATCAGTCATTAAATTTTTTTTATAGGCATCATTACTCCATCTTTGTCTTTCGGCCCCATCAACATATAAAACAACAATGCCAGTTGCTTTATCCCAAGCATATGCTACATTAACCCATGTTTCTAATGGTAAGCCAGTTTGATTAGTAACATCAAAATTAGTACCATCAGCAAAACGAATTAAAATGGTAGGTAATCTTCCTGTCCTTATACCCAAGCGATAAATATCATTACCTTTTCTAAATACGTATTGTGATTGCTCATAATCATCATCAATATACAACCAAGTACTAACAGTTAAGGCACTTGTTATATCTAAATCGGGTTTATAATCTATTTTTATATAATCATCTATACCATCAAATTTATATGCTCCTTGACCCACTTTACTATCTTTAACCCACTGGGGAGTACCGGCATTAAGAGTGCCAGTGTTACCATTACCAGAGATATCTAACACTATATCCGCGCGTGTTCCGTCTACAAAAGGAGTAATATGATCTTTCTTTTCTAACTGACAATTTTTTATATACACACCTTTTGTAATATCTCCTACATATGTTTGAAAATTTGTATCAAGATATGTAAACAAATTAATATTTGAAGTAATTGCTGCAGCTGATAAAGCTGTTATCCAAACTCTATATATTCCATCTCCAACATATTCAATACCTTTATCTAATGGACCCAATCCCATAGTTGAATAAACTGTACCAGTGTCTAAATCAAAATAAGTATGCCCTCCACTACTACCAGTCCAGTTACCATAATATGAGAAAGATAAGCCTATATATCTTCTATCAAGTTTCTTAACATAACAAGATAGTGAATATGTTACATTAGCTTCGGTAGTAAAAGGTTGAACGACAATATGCAAATCATTTGCTGTCGTTTCAGTAAATTTAAAAAAGCCACTATTATCAGGGGTGCCAACCATATTTATATGATTCCAACCACTTAACATATTTAAGGGGTTTATTATTAAATTTTGAGTCCACTCTTTATAATCGTCGAACTTCCAATAACCCACTAATCCATCTTCTAATATACTTCCTATATTATTTATACAATCAATATGAGGAGTATAATCATATTCATTCTCTTCTATCTTTGTTACTAATACATATCCATTACATGTATTACTACTATTCTTTGGATCTTTTATAGGCTCTATTAAGTTTAAAGCTTGTAAATCACTTAATTTTACCTCAGATGTATCCCCTATATTAGATGGTAATAATGAGGTATTATTAATTAAATACTTCTTAGTAGTATTTACTAACATTTCTTCACTCTTAATATAAGCATCTATTCGTGCTTGTTCTATTATCTTCATAACATTTGGTATTGCTATTACTAAGATTATAGCTAATACTACTATTACTGCTAATA
>JBJKSD010000023.1:0-5120 GCA_046704245.1 Bacilli bacterium | reverse complement strand
TCGTTACGTTCATAAAACATTTCCACTAACTTTTTTAATATTTCTTGGCGATCAATAGTATCACCAACTTGTACTGTTAGCATCTTATCACGATATTCTTCAACTTCACCAATACCATAAATACATGATACTGATGCTACAACAATAACATCTTTACGATTAAGTAATGATGCCGTAGCAGCATGACGCATTTCATCTATTTCATCATTAATAGAAGAATCTTTTTCAATATATGTATCGGTTCTAGGTATA
Organism: Bacilli bacterium; assembly: GCA_046704245.1. Classification (GTDB taxonomy): domain Bacteria; phylum Bacillota_I; class Bacilli_A; order RF39; family UBA660; genus UBA660. Next base: position 4,868 of record JBJKSD010000023.1, on the reverse strand, counting down.
TAGGCTTCTGGTTGATAATAATCATAGTATGATACAAAATATTCAACTCTATTATCAGGAAATAATTCTTTTAATTCAGCATATAACTGACCTGCTAAGGTTTTATTATGTGCAATAACTAAAGTAGGCTTATTAGTTTGATTAATTACATTAGCAATAGTATAGGTTTTACCAGTACCGGTTGCCCCTAATAAGACTTGATATTTTTTACTATTATTTATACCATCAACCAATAATTTAATAGCACTAGGTTGATCACCACTAGGTTTATATTGTGATTTTAATTTAAAATTCATACATATCACCTTCTAATATTTTAGCATAAAAAAAGCTTTTCTTTGTGAAAAGCTTTAATTAAATCTTTAAATGTTTTCTAACAGCTCTACCACTACCCCACATACCTAATAACATACCTAAACCCAATAAAATAGCAGACAATAGATAAATAAATGGTTCAGGAGTTACAAATTGAAGGAATGGAGAGAAGAATTGTCCATTAAAGCGTTCATAAATAACATTATAACCATAAATAGTTGCAATAATTGGAATAATAGCTCCTAAAACACCTAAAAATAGTCCTTCAAAAATATATGGTAATCTAATCATAATATTAGATGCTCCAACTAATCGCATAATAGCTATTTCACGTTGACGTGAAAATATAGTTATCTTAATAGTATTAGATACTAAGAAAGCTGTTACTAATACTAAAGCTACTACTAAACCAATTGTACCTTTTTCTACAATATCAAATAACGATAATAATTTTTCAACCATACCTTCACCATATTTAACCATACTAACGTTTTCTAATTTAGATATATCGTTAGCTGTATCTTTAATATCTTCAATATTTAATACTTTAATTAAAAAGGTATCTTGAAGAGGATTTTCAGCATCAGTCCAGTTGGACATAATGCGATTAAATACTTCTGATGATTTTTTCATTAAGTCTCTAGTTTCAGCTTTGGATCTAAATTCATAACTATCAACATTAACTAGCAAACGAATTTGGCCTTCCACTGTATCAATTTCTTCTTGGGTAACATCTTTATCTAAAAAGACAATCATAGTAACATCTTGTTTCATTAATTTAGTAAAATTATCAACATTGTAGGAAGCCATCATAGCAATTGAAACGACGATAAGGGTTATGGTAATACAGGATATAGATGCAAGACTTAAACTAAAGTTTCTTACTACACTCCTACCAGCATCTCTAATGCTCCTACCAAACATTCTAAACAACCTCATTATCGTAAGTTCCTTTCTCATAATCTTTTACTATTCTTCCTGCATCCAATACTATTACTCGCTTCTGTAATTTATCTACTATCTCTTTATCGTGAGTTGCTACTATAACAGTTGTACCCAAATCGTTAATATGTCTCAATACATTCATTATTTCCAAACTTATTTTAGGATCAAGATTACCAGTAGGTTCATCACATATCAATAGTTTAGGATCATTAACTATGGCTCTAGCTATCGATACTCTTTGTTGTTCTCCACCCGATAATTGATCAGGATAATATTTAGCTTTATTCTTTAAATTAACTAGCTCTAAAGCATTTAACGTTTTAGTTCTAATTTCAGATCTAGGTAATCCCATTACTTCTAAAGCAAATGCTACATTTTCATAAGCTGTTAATTTAGGTAATAATTTAAAATCTTGGAAAACTATTCCTAATTTGCGTCTTAATTTATATACTTTTCTATTAACTAATTTAGCAACATTAATACCACCAATCATTATTTGTCCTTTGGTTGGTTTTTCTTCACGGTATAGCATTTTAATTAAAGTGGATTTACCACTACCACTACTTCCTATAATGAAAACAAATTCACCTTTTTTAATATGTAAGTCTAGATCTTGAATAGCACAAACACCATTACTATATATCTTGGTAACATTATTAACCTTAATTAATTCCATAACTAATACCGCCTTACTAATTATTTATTATAACATTTTACTTATCTATTTGTTATGGAATATTATGGCTATTGACATCTTTTAAATAACTTTCTATTAAGTCATCAATATAGCCATCCATAACTTTACTGACATTACTTGTACTATAATCAGTACGATGATCTTTTACCATTGAATATGGGTGCATAATATAACTTCTTATTTGTGAACCAAATTCAATTTTCATTCTAGTACCCTTAATATTATCAGTTTCTTTTTGTCTTTTTTCTAATTCTAATTGATATAATTTATTCTTTAGAATTTTAAGAGCCATCTCTCTATTCTTCATTTGACTTCTCTCATTTTGGCATGTAACTACAATACTAGTTGGTAAATGAGTTATACGAACAGCACTATTAGTGGTATTAACACTTTGCCCTCCGGCTCCACTACTCCTAAAAACATCAATCTTTAAATCATCATCTTTTATTTCTATATCAATATCATCATTAAATTCAGGAATAACATCAACTGACGCAAAAGAAGTATGTCTTTTTTTATTAGCATCAAATGGTGATATTCTAACTAAACGATGAACGCCTTTTTCGCCTTTTAAGTACCCATAAGCATAATTTCCTTCAATTAACATTGAAGCACTCTTAATGCCCGCTTCTTCTCCTGATTGATAGTTAATAACATCAATCTTATAATCATTATTTTCACACCATCTAGTATACATACGATAGAGCATAGCCGCCCAATCACAAGCTTCAGTACCTCCAGCTCCAGCATGAATATCTAATAAAGCATTATTTTTATCATATTGACCATTTAATAATAACTTAATTTCTAATTTATCTATTTTATCTTCAATAGTAGATACTTCTTCTTCCAATAATTTTTTTATCTCTAAATCTTCATCTTTTAATAATGATTCAGCCATTACTATATTATCATTAATCTTATTTTTTAATGATTTAAATTCAGAAATTAAAGTTTCTAAATGATTAGCTTCTTTTATTACTTCAGTAGCTTCTTCACGATTATTCCAAAAAGAAGAGTTATTCATTTCTAACTTTAATTGATTATGTTTTTCAATCTTGGTTGATATGTCAAAGAGACCTCCATAGATCATCTAATCGGTTATTTAATTTATCTAAAATTCTAATTAATTCTTTAATATCCACATTATCCCTCTTTCATATAATAACTACTTTATTATAACATTTATTTACTATTAATGCCACTTAAAAACTCTAGATATTTCTAGAGTTTATTTCCCACAACAATGTTTATATTTTTTACCACTACCACAAGGGCATGGTTCATTTCGCCCTATTTTTTTAACACGTTTAGGTTGTTTTTTAACCCCTTCTTCTTGATGATTAGCATTACCCTTGATAACTTCTTTTCGTTCAATATTTTGTCTTATTTCAGCCTTTAATAAATAGATTGTAATATCTTTATCAATTCTTTGAAGCATTTCATCAAATAATTGATATCCTTCTGAAGTATAAGCACGAAGAGGATTTTCTTGAGCATATCCTCTTAAGTGAATGCCTTCTCTTAGATGAGCCATAGTATTCATATGATCCATCCAATAAGTATCAATTACTCGAAGACTAATAGCCTTTTCAAACTCATCTTTTACCTCAAACGGAATATCTACTAATTTATTATTATATTCAGCTATAACTTTATCACTAATATATTTAACTATATCTTCATGATCTAAATTAACAATATTATTAACTTTTAAATTAGTCTTATTAAGAAGATTCTCGTTAGTAGATTCAATTATTTCTTTTTTATCTAATTCACTTAAATGATTATCTATAACATGGCTCATTACTAAATCATTTATATGATTAGCAATAGTATTAATAATTGTTTCATGAATAGATTCATTATTTAATATTTCGTTTCTTTTATCATAGATAATCTCTCTTTGACTGTTCATAACATCATCATATTCTAGTAACTGTTTACGAATATCAAAGTTATTACCTTCAACTCTTCGTTGTGCTGACTCTAATGAACGGGAGAACATTTTGCTTCTAATAGCTTGATCTTCTTTAAATCCTAATGTTTGCATTACTGTTTTAATACGATCAGATCCAAAACGAACCATTAAATCATCTTCTAATGAGACAAAGAATTGAGAATAACCAGGATCTCCTTGACGGCCAGCACGGCCACGTAATTGATTATCAATACGTCTAGATTCATGACGTTCAGTACCAATAACACAAAGCCCACCTAATTCTTTAACCCCTTCACCTAGTTTAATATCAGTACCACGACCAGCCATATTAGTAGCTATAGTAATAGCACCTTTTTGACCAGCTTTAGCTATAATTTCAGCTTCACGGGCATGATTTTTAGCATTCAATATTTCGTGTTTAATATTTCGTTGTGATAATTTTTTACTGATTAATTCATTAATTTCAATAGCGATAGTACCAACTAATATTGGCTGGCCTTTTTTATGACGTTCTTCTATTTCATTAATAATAGCTTTATATTTACCTTCTTTAGTAGCATAAATAAGATCACTCATATCAATACGAATAATTGGCTTATTAGTCGGAATACATATAACATACATATTATATATATTACGAAATTCTTCTTCTTCTGTTTTAGCAGTACCAGTCATACCAGATAATTTTTTATACATTCTAAATAAGTTTTGGAGTGTAATAGTAGCTAAGGTCTTCGTTTCTTGTTGAATTTCTACGCCTTCTTTAGCTTCAATAGCTTGATGTAAGCCTTCGCTAAATGCTCGACCCCTCATTAAACGACCAGTAAATTGATCGACAATAATAATTTCTCCATCTTGATTAACATAATCAACATCAATTTTCATCGCATAATTAGCTCTTAAAGCTTGATTAATGTGATGAACTAAAGCACTATGTTTAATATCGTATAGATTATCGATATTAAAAGC